>JAUQXD010001264.1 GCA_030834835.1 Thermoflexales bacterium
CACTTGCGACACGCTGCGGTCGATGTCGTCCAGGCGAAGCCGCTGCGCGCGCAGCCGCGCTTGCAGCGTACCGGCCGGCATGTAGCGCATGACGGCGTAGATCTGATCGCCCGCCGTGCCGCTGGCATACACGGGCAGCAAATTGGTGTGATCGAGATCGGCCAGCTGCGCCAGCACGGCGCGCAAGCGATCGCCGGCGCGGGTCTCCAGCCGATCGAAAACTTTCAGCGCGACGTAGCGCTCCACCGGGCGTTGACGGGCCACATACACCGTGGCGCTTGAGCCGCGCCCGGCTTCTTGCTGCACCTCATAGCCATCAAGCAGTTGACCGATCATGGGAATTCGCAATTGGTAACTGGTGATTGGTGATCAGTTGTCAGTCAAGGCCCATTGTACATTGATCATGGTCAATTGTTAATTGTCCTGGCGCGTTCCACCGCATTGAGGCGGCGATTGAATTGCTCGCTGGCAAAGGTGATCATCTCGGCCACGTCAAGTTGGAACGGAATGTCGTCGCCATAGGGGATAAAGGCATCGCCGACGATGGCGAGGGCGGCGGGCAGCAGCTCAGCCATGCGATCTTCGATCTGCGTCCACAGGTCGGGATTGGCCTGCACGTGCCGCTGCAAAAAGTACACGCCAAACGCGATGTGGCGGGCTTCGTCGCGCTGCACCAATTCGATGCCGCGCACCAGACCCGGCAGCAAGTGGCGATCTTTCAACGCCTGATAGAAACCGTGATAACCCGTCTCGGCCAGCACGCCCTCGATGATCATGTGATAGACCACGCTGGCGTCCACCTGCGCAGCCGGACATGAATCGGTGAGCAGGCGATTTAGAGTAGTGGGCAGCAGTTCGAAGAAAACGGGGGCATAACTGGGGCCAAGATAACTGGCCAGATCGATCGCGCCGTCCATTACTTCGTCGAACCAGCGATCGAAGAACTCCATGTGTTTGGCTTCTTCAAAGATCTGCGTGGTCAGGAAGAACTCGTCTTCGATGTGGCCGCCTTCGCGCCGCACGGCCACCAGCAGCGGCGACAGATCGTGCGCGACGGCTTCTTCGCCGGCGTGAAACAGCGAGCCGACGCGCAGGATCAGGTCGCGTTCGCGCTCCGTCATCGTCGCCCAGTCACGGCGGTCTTGCGCGCAATCGATGTCGCGCGGATCCCACAGCAGCTGCTTCGCCTTGTGATAATCGACCATCGGCAGCAAACGATGATTGAGCCGCATACTTGCTCCTTACGGCAAGAACGCAAACGACTGTACCAGGCTGTCAAAGGCTTGCGCGTAACGCCCCTCGGCCGGGCCGGTGTAATACAGCGCATACGCGCGCAGGCCGTTCACGGTCATGATCACACGCTGCTGGCGCGGCGGCGTTTCGGTGGTGATCAACGCCGTCGTCTCACGCGCCTCAAAGCCCCCCGCCACCTTCAGCGGCGAGGGCGGCGCAAACACGACGTTGGCTTCATTGGCCTGCAAATCCCCAAGTTGACGCGCCACGTACTCGTCCAGCGTCTCCGTCACCGTCAAGGTCTGGGCATATACAATGATCAATGACTTCGAGCCGGGATTGGGCACAAACGCAACCGCATGGAGATTGGTCGGGTTATCGCCGATGAGTTCACGCGGATCGGTCAAGGCCTGCCATTTGGACGGATAACTCACGCGAAAACCCAACGGCTCGCTGCGCCACTCAATCGGCTGGCCGTCGTCGGGATCGGCCTCTTGCACCAGGCTGCCGCGTGTCAGCAGCGGCACGCCGACCAATAGTAGCACCGCGGCCAATAAGACAATCGCGAAGAACGGAGATTTTAGATTACGCACAACACTCCTGGCGTGACGAGTAACGAGTTCCACAGGGAGGCTTCGCACTGATGAGTGAACAGCCTGGGTTGACGAGTCCTTCGTTTTTCATTCGTCATTTGGAATTTGTCATTGTTACAGCATTACTTTGCCGCCATCGACGTTGATGGCCTGACCGGTGATGTACCGCGCCGCATCGGAACACAGGAACAACACCAGGCCGGTCACATCGTCCGGCTCACCCAATCGCCCCAGCGGAATATCTTCCAGCCACTTCTGCATTTGCGCGGCATTGTCG
>JAUQXD010001265.1 GCA_030834835.1 Thermoflexales bacterium
CAGCGGCAGATCGCTAAGGCTGTCCGTGTAGAAATAGCTGCGCCCGATCGGTATGCCGCGCCGATCGGCCAGTTGTCGCGCCCAATGGACTTTGCCCGCGCCGTAACACATCGGCGGCACGATCTCACCTGTGACTCGATCATCCTCGACAGCCAGGTGCGTACACAGATACTCCAGCCCCAGATGTTCAGCCACGGGCCGCACGGCAAACTGCGTCGAGGCGGAGATGACGACAACAGCATGCCCCTGCCGTTGATGTGCACGAATCTTCGCCACGCCGATCGGGCTGAGATGGTCGATCGCCATGCTGGTAAACCAGCACCGAGACTGTTCCCACAGCGCGCCGGCGCTGGCGTTTTGCACGTAGGCTACCATGTGGGGCATAGCGCGCGCCATATCGATTAGCGCGAGTTTATACAGCAGCGTCCACCCTGCCAGGCGTGCCAGGACGCGTCGGCCGATCTGCCTCGTGCGGCGCAGATACTGCACGTACAACAGGCCGGAGCTGGTGTCGAGCAGCGTGTAATCCAGATCGAAGAAGGCGATAGCGTCAGGCATAGACGTTGCTCCCTCCCCTGTCCGATTCTCTTCCGAACGGGAGAGGGTGCGCGCTCAGAGCGCGCGGTGGTGGGGGTTACACCGGCAGATACAACTTATTGATCACAGCCAGGCCAATCGCCACCAGCGCGAGGCTGCCCAGATAAATGGCCAGCTGATATTGCTGCCGGGTCCGATCGGGGCGCGCGCGAAACCGCCGCGTCAGGTGGCTCACGCCGATGGCGGGCAGCATCACGATCGAGTGCAGCCACGGCACGTTCGTTTGCAGCGTCAATGCGGCAAGGATCAACAGCAGCCCCAGCACGCCTTGCAGGCTGAGCAAACCGCGGTAGGCATTGCTCAAGCCTTGATCGAGCCGCGTGAATTTTCCGCTGACGCTGAGCATGCTGACAAAGGCACGCGCTGATCCGACCAGCGCGAAGGTGAGAATAAACCACCGCACCAGACTATGCGTGTCTTTAAGAAATTCCGCCACTTCACTCATGGGCATGGCTCCTGCTGCTCGTGGATGCGCCCATGCTACCACGCGCGCGTCAACGAATCAAGCGCGTCAACGAAGAGAGCGAATCAACGAATCGAGCGAGTCAGCGAGTCAGCGAATCGCACTCAATATTGTCGCGCTGCGTCATGGGCTGAGGCGTCTCAACGGATTTGCCGTATCTTTTGCCGCATCATCGGGTTACATACGGGGAAGGAGAAATGACCATGACACGACGCGTAGTAGTGACGGGACTCGGCGCAGTAACGCCGGTTGGCAATGACGTAAATACCTTTTGGGCCAATTTGCTCGCGGGCAAATCGGGGGCCGGGCCGATCACACAATTTGATCCGGCCAATTTCAAGACCCGGTTCGCGTGCGAAGTCAAAGACTTCGACCCGACGATTGCGGTAGGGCGCAAAGAAGCGCGCCGCATGGATCGCTTTACACAGTTCGCAGTGGCGGTCTCCAAACAGGCGCTCGACGATTCTGCCTTGCCGGTGACGCCGGACAACGCGCCGCGCATCGGGGTGATGATGGGCACCGGCATCGGCGGCATCAACACGATCGTCAGTCAAATCAATGAGATGGCGCAAAAAGGGCCTGATCGCGTCAGCCCGTTCCTGGTGCCGATGATGCTGCCGGACAGCGCATCAGGCCAGGTCGCGATTCAATTTGGCCTGAAAGGCCCCAATTTGTGCCCGGTTTCAGCGTGCGCTACCGGCACCAACGCCATCGGCGAAGCGGCCGAATGGGTGCGGCGCAATGCGTGCGATGTGGTAGTGGCCGGCAGTTCCGAGTCGGCAATGGTGTCCATCGCGGCGGCGGGCTTCAACAATATGACGGCCATCTCCACGCGCAACGACTCGCCCGAGAAGGCCAGCCGTCCTTTCGACAAAGATCGTGACGGCTTCGTCATGGGCGAAGGCGCAGCGGCCTTGATCCTGGAAGAACTGGATCACGCTCTCGCGCGCGGCGCAAAGATTTACGCTGAAGTGCTGGGGTACGGCCTGTCGGCGGATGCGTACCACGTCACCGCGCCGGAAGAAACGGGCGCGGGCGCAGCGCAGGCCATGCTGATGGCGCTGGCGCAGGCAGGACTGCGGCCCGATCAGATCGATTACATCAACGCGCACGGCACCAGTACGCCGTTGAACGACAAGAGCGAAACCCATGCGATCAAGCGCGTGTTTGGTGACGCCGCCTACAAGGTTACGATCAGTTCCACCAAGTCGATGACGGGGCATCTGATGGGCGCGGGCGGCGCAGTCGAAGCCGTGGCGGCCGTGAAGGTGATCACCGACGGTATCATTCCGCCGACCATCAATTACGAAACACCCGATCCCGACTGCGATCTGGATTACACGCCCAACACGGCGCGTGTCAAGACGGTCAACACCGTCATGTCCAA
>JAUQXD010001266.1 GCA_030834835.1 Thermoflexales bacterium
ACTCGACGCGATGGTGGCGATAAATTGTTCGCCATATTCGAGGTCGGCTACGGTGAACGCCAGAGCCGGCGCAGATGACGCAGGTTTGGTCGATTTCGACTTAAGTGTGTTAGCCACTTTTGTCCTTTCCGTATTATTGAACTAAATGTACGTTGAGTTTAATTCATTTAGAGCGCCGTGTCAAGACCAAACTTGCTATTCAGTCTGCAAACGCCGATTTCAGCCCAATCTTGGCGTAGACAGCCGCGTTTACGAAGTGGATAAATCACGCCAATTGGTGCTCTGTGTTCCTACCATCGAGTGTGATAAGAAGGCCGACACGCTACGCCAGTGGTCAGCCAAAGGTGCCACGTCGGACCTGTTGTAAACCCGCGTGGCGCTTGATGTCGCCATTTGACCGAGATTCTTGAGCAAATCACGCCACGAGCAAGCCGCATTCGTTGCCAGCCTTGCGATTTGCCTCAATCCATAGGATAATCGGGGCGTCGTAGCCACTTCGGGCCGCAGGCCGATCAGCACGACGAAATTTGAATTGCACAAATAGAACTTTTGTGCTAAGATCAAATCCACATTCATCAGGACGACACACCATCCATGAGCCGCATCACACACATCGACGGGACACCCACTCAACAACGCAACGCCATTCGCCGCAGCATCGCCGAGATTTTGCGGCGAATGATGGAGAAGAAGGCCGTCGACGACGAGACCAAAGACATGCTGGCCTTCATCGTCGTGGGCCTGCGCGGCATGAACGACTCGATCGATTCGTCGGCCACCGCCTGGGAAAAACGCGATTACTACATCAAGGCCGATCAACTGCGGCGCGAGTGGTTGTGGCTGCCCGATACGGCCGATCGGCTGGAGGCGATCCTGCGCAGCAACGATTGGGCCACTGCGCCGATCGAACTCGCCGGCCTAGCCGCGCGCTTTTCCGATGTCAAGGTCGCGACGTTTACCAAATCCCCTGCCCTGTGGCAAGGCGCGCACAAGAAATTGCTCGCCGCACCGCAGCGAAACGGGCGACGTTAGCGTCTAGACCTCGAGGGTTTTCAAAACCTTCGAGGTCTTCTTGATCAACATGTCGCGCACGATTCTGCACCTCGATCTCGACGCCTTCTTTGTCTCGGTCGAACTGCTGGACAAGCCCGAACTGCGCGGCAAGCCCGTGGCAGTGGGTGGTCAGGCTGATTCGCGCGGCGTGATCTCATCCGCATCATACGAAGCGCGGAAGTTCGGCGTCCGATCGGCTTTGCCGACGAAACGAGCGCTGCAACTGTGCCCCGATTTGATTCTTCTCTCTGGCGACCACGCGAAATACAGCGAACACTCGCACCGCGTCATGGGCATGCTGCGCACGAGTACGCCGCAGATCGAGCAGATTTCCATCGACGAAGCCTTTCTCGACATCACTGGCACCGAGTTGCTGCACGGCCCGGCGGAACGATTGGCTCACGCCTTGCACGCTCGAGTGCGCGATGAATTTGGACTCCCCTGCTCTATCGGCGTGGCGAGCAATAAACTCGTCGCCAAAATAGCGACAGAGAAAGCCAAACCCAACAACGTCCTGATCGTGCCCGTCGGCGAAGAAGCCGCTTTCCTGGCCCCGCAGCCAATTCGCGCGTTGTGGGGTGTGGGGCCGAAGACCGCCGAAATTCTCAAGGCGCTCGGCATTGAGACGATCGGACAGATCGCGGCGGCTCGATCGGATGTGCTCGCTCGTCGCATCGGTCAACATGGCGCGGATGAGTTGATCCGGCGGGCGCGCGGCCTTGATGATTCGTCCGTCGAGAGTGATTATCAGGCCAAACAGATCAGCCAGGAGATCACCTTTGCCAGAGACGTGGCCGATGCCCGTCAACTGCGCACGATGATGCTGGAACTGAGCGAAGGTGTGGGCGCACATCTGCGCGAGAGTGATCAGGGTGCGCGCACGATCGCGATCAAGCTGCGCTATGGTGACTTCACGACGTTTACGCGGCAAACCACCCTGCCCCAACCGATCGACCTGGATCAGCCGATTTTCGACGCGGCGTGGGTGCTGTTTGAAGCGAACTGGAATAAGCGGCCCATTCGTCTACTGGGCGTGGCCGCACGCCACTTCGCGCCGATGGCGCAGCAACTCGATCTGTTCACGCCGCGCGACGATCGATTGGAGCGGCTCACACCCCCGGTCGACGAGATTCGCGACAAGTTCGGCAATGGTGCGCTGAAACGCGCCTCGACCTTGCGGCGAAAATCGCGTTGACGCCATATTTGGATCATTGGGAATCGTCGTGATGCAGG
>JAUQXD010001267.1 GCA_030834835.1 Thermoflexales bacterium
GCCGTGCTCAATGACGATGGCTGGATCTACGTGATTGGTGGTTCAACCGGCCTCAATCAGCCGATTCAGGATCATATCGTCAATGCGGGCGCTACCACGGGCGAGGGTGGTTCGGCCTATGTGGAAGATGGCGTCTTCACGGCCAATCCATTCGATCTGGAGAAGAACTACCCCCTGACGCAACTCAGCTGGTCGGTGAACTTGCCCGATCCGGCCGTGGTCTCGGCCACACTTCGCTACCGGTATCGTGTGGATGGCGGTGTGTACACCGACTGGTCGCCAGTCTATCCGGCCCAATCCGTTGCCGGTGTCTCCACCAGCACCTTACCGCTATCCATCACGGCGCGCTACGTTCAATATCAAATTAACTTCACCAGCGCCAACTCCGCACTGTCACCCATTTTGACGCAGGTCGAGGTTCAGTACAAGACGCCGGAGCCGCCGCTGTTTTTGAAAGTCGCCGATCCGCCCAGCGGCAGCAGCGTTGGCGAAGGTGAGCAGATCGTTTATACCATCACCTACAAGAACATGGCCGATATCACGCTCAGCCGTACCTTTATCACCGATGTCGTTCCGGCGCGCACGACTTACGTGCCCGGTTCGATTTTTGCCTCGGCCGGTGTAACTATCCATGCGGAAAGTCCAGGCGTGCTTTATTGGGAAATCGGCGATCTGCCGCCGGAGGGCAGTGGCACGGTTGGGTTCGCCGTGACCGTCAATACTGGCCTTAAGCTGGGCGACATCATCCGCAACGTCGCCACGCTGGACAGCGTTGAACTCATCGCGCGTTCGCCGACCGTGGTGCACACCGTTGGCGCGGCCTACAAGCTCAGCAAATCACATACGTCATCCGCGCCGGGACAAGTTCGCGGACGCGTGCAGCCCGGCGATTTCATTACCTACACGCTGATTTACACCAACCCCGTGACCAGTCTGCCGCTGGCGGATGTCGTCATGACCGATCACCTGCCCATCTCGATCGCGTTCGTGCGCAGCGTGGGGACACCGGCTCCCGATGCACAGTTGTTGACACAGGGCATCCTCAAGTGGTCGCTGGGTAACGTGGCGACCAATACCAGCCAGTCGCTGCAATACGTCGCTCAAGTCTTGACGAATACCGCCCTGGCGCCGGATGGCGGCGAAATCATCAACAGCGCGCAGTTAGGCGGACCCGCGATCCGAACGATTACCAGCAATCTCGATCGGACCCCGATCCGATACCGGTTCGATCTGAGACTTGGTATGAGTGTCAGTCGCGTCAAAGCTCAGCCGGGTGAACTGCTAACCTACACGCTGGTTCTGACGAATGTCACAGCCATGCCAGTTACGGCGACCAACATCACGGTGTACGACTATCTGGAACCCGGCTTGCCCGATCTGCTGCAACCAGGCGTGTTGAGTTGTGTGGCGCCCTGCACTGGCTGGAATTTCATCGAGGAGGATGTGGACGGCAATACTGTGTATGCAGCGCTGGTGCCGTCGCTCGGCCCCAACCGGACGACAACATTGACCCTGGTCGCCCAGATTTCACCGACGCTGGTCAGCCAGGCGCCGGATGTGCTGGCGGTAGCTAACTTTGCTCAGGCTATTGCCGGCGACGGGCATGGCGTTGAAACTGATCCCAGCAATCAGAGCCAGGAAAACCGAACGCTGGTGGCCGGCCCTGACTTGTCTGTTACCCGCCTGAACGCAGGGACCGGGCGTCTGACGATCAAGGATCCTGTCAACCTCTACGTTACCGTCGCCAACGATGGTTTCGATCCGACGCTGGCGGCCGATGGTACGGGCTGGTTCGGCGTCGATGTGTACGTGAAACCCGTAGGTTCGTCGGCTCCCTCTTCCCCCGGCGATCGATATCTGGGCGGCTGCCCGACCTTCACGTTTGATTGTCCGGCTGCCTTCCGTGCGGACTATTATCACGTCGCGAAGTTTTACACAACCACGCCCGGCGCAGGCGGTCTAAACGTTGACGAAAGCTGGCCGCTGACCTACACCTTGCCCCTGACGACGCCGGGCACGTACTGGGTGTATGCCCAGGCGGACACGTACGGTTCGCCCTATTCGACCACTAACGGCACGGCGCTTCATGGGCGCATTCTGGAAGGCGATGAGCAGAATAATATCGTCGGCCCACTGGTGATTCAGATCAAGGGCGGCGAGGTGTATTTGCCGCTGATAGCGCGCGGCGGGCCACGCAAGGTGTATCTGCCATTGATGATAAAGCTTGGACGTTAGTCGCTAACGGCTGGAATGCGGATTCTCTGACGAAAACAGTGAAGCACTGAACGCGCCCGATCGGATTGGAGATCGATCGGGCGCGTTCAGGCAGTGATT
>JAUQXD010001268.1 GCA_030834835.1 Thermoflexales bacterium
CTGGAGGATGCCTACGTGCGACTGGTGGGAGGCCGGCATGACGCTTAGCCTGACTCGATCTTACCTGCGCGTGATCGTCATCGCGGCTGAGATGTCGTTGAAAATGGCGGCGGCCGATGCTTTCATCATCTTCGGTGTACTGTTTCAACCGTTGATTACCGCGCTGCTGGGCATGTGGATGCTGCAAGACCGCGGCGGCGATTACGCGATCTTCGTGGTAGTCGGCAGCGGCATGACGGGCTTATGGGGCAGCCTGTTGTTTGTGAGCGGCAACAGCATCACGCAGGAGCGGTGGGTGGGCACGCTGGAAATGTTGGTCGGCCTGCCCACGCCGCTCCATATCATCGTGTTTGGTAAGAATATCGCCAACGTGCTTCAATCCCTGTTGTCGATGATCGTGAGTTATGCGCTGGTGGCGATCGTCTTCGGCTACTCGCTCACGATCGCGCAGCCAGGCCCGTTCTTCGTCTCGTTGATCTTCACCGTCATTTCGTTTGTGTGCCTCGGCCTGATGATCGCACCGCTGTTTGTGCTGAATCCTGACGTACAGCGCTGGCAAAACGGGCTGGAGTATCCCATGTATATCCTGGGCGGTTTCCTGTTTCCGATTGCACTGCTGCCCGGCTGGACGACGCCGCTTAGCTATGTGCTGACACCCTACTGGGCAGCGCGCGTGTTGCACGCCACGTCGAGCGGCGGGGCGGAGTTCAGTGAACTGGCGTTGTGCTGGGGCATGATGCTGCTGCTCAGTGCGATCTCCGTGGGCGTGTCGGGGTGGTTGTTTAAGGCCATGATGCGGCGGGCGCGCATTGCGGCGACGCTCGGAATGCAATGAGCAATTAACAATGATCAATGATCAATGACAAACGGGGTCACTGCTAACAGGAACTTCCATTGATCATTGAACATTGAAAATCGATCATTTGGATTTTGGCTATGCAGAAAATACTCTCGAATCTCCGGTTGTTCTGGCAGGGCGCGCTGCTGTCATATGTGGCGTTGTTTCGCTGGCTGCGGCCCCAGGTTTATCTCGCTTCAAAGGTCGTGATGCCGCTGGGGCAAATGCTGTTCTTTGCCTTTGTGGGCACCTATGGCAGCGGCCAACCGGCCAGTTATTTCGCCATCGGCAATGCGGTGCAGATCGCGGCGGTGAGCGGCATCTTCGGCGTGACGATGAGCATCGGCGGCGACCGGTGGGAGGGCACGCTGCCGTACCTCTTCGGCACACCGGCCAATCGCCTGACGATGTTTGTGGGGCGCTCATTCATTCACGTCATCGACGGGATGCTGGGCGTGGCTATTGGCCTGATGTGGGGCGCGCTGCTGCTGGGCGTCGATCTGTCCCGGACTGACGGTGGCGCACTGACGCTGACGATCCTGATTACGACGTTCAGCACGTCGGGGCTAGGATTACTGCTGGGCTGCGTGAGTTTGATTACGTTGAACGTGATGTTCATCAACAACTTTGTGTACTTTGCGCTGTTGATCTTTTCCGGCGCAAACGTGGCGATCGAGCGACTGCCGGGCTGGATGCAGGCCATCTCGCAAGCGTTGCCGCTAACGCGCGGCATCGCGGCCTCGCGCGCGTTGATTGCGGGGAGCAGTCTGGCGGAAGTCGGACCGTTGTTGCTAGGGGAGTTTGTACTAGGTGTGATCTACATCGCGATCGGTTACGCGATGTTCCGCCAGTTCGAATTTCAGGCGAAGAAACGGGGGACGCTAGAGGCGTTCTAAGGATTAACCGCAGAGGGCGCGGAGTATTGTTTCACTCAACAATCCATTTTGCTGAATATCAACCCCAATCGTTTATCTGGACATTACGCTTGCCACGCGCCGATCAACTGCCTCCAACATATGACGGAAATCTACCAATGTGAGCCAACGATCTGGAAGCACGATGCCGTTGACAAGAACAATTACGTTTTGATACTGCGCAATTGAACGACATCCTAGATAAGGGTCACCATTGAATTTAACTTCTGAAAGGCACGCGGTTTTCATTTCATCCGCATGATGTGGAATGGCTAGCTCCGACATAGTTTGCCAGTCAGCAGCATATGCAGGCGGAAAATATTTGTCGCGTACACGCGGGTATGCTTGCTTGGCTAACGTGGTCGTTGTATACACGACGAATCCTTCCGAGAGCGTGGCACCCGCCTGCTCAGCCGGAGCATTCTTGAACCAAAAATAGGGCTCAGGCATTCCCTCCTCATCATAAGTCGTCTTTCCAGCGAGTCTCCAGCCTGATGGCGGCTCGCCAAATTGTAGAACAAGATCGTCGGTCCATGCGGCTAGAGGCTTGAGGGTGACTGATGGCAATGGGTTGGTATTGGGAACTACGCTAGCCCTTGTTACTAGAAAGAAGGCAACCAAGGCTAAACCACTCAAGATACTGGCCATCACCGCCTTTCTATCTAATCGATTCATGATAGTACCTTCCTGGGAAGTCGCTTATGCCCAGGTGCCAGTGCTCATCGTCCACGTCTGCACGGAC
>JAUQXD010001269.1 GCA_030834835.1 Thermoflexales bacterium
CCACCACGGCCCAATGATCAGGCCCGCGCCGACGGCCAACGCCCCAATCAATAGCACTGCTTGCCTGAGGTCACGGCGAAGCGCGATCAACCACACGGGCGCAATCGCAACGATTACCAGACTGCCATGCGACCGGGTCAGATAACTCAAGCCACTCAGCACACCCACCACCAGCGCGATTGACACCAGCCTGCCAGACCATGGCCGGCCCGGCGGCAAAGTTGAGCGTCGCGCGCGATCAACCACGACCGCCGCCAATGCGAGTGCGCTGGCGCTCAACAGGGTGTAGAGTGCTGCGCTGTCGACGCTGCCCGCCTGATAAACGGGAATGGCCCCGGCGACCGTCAGCAAGGCGGCCAGCACGCCCCAGCGGCGTTGAGTCGGCCACAGGTAGCGACCCAGCGAATATGTCAGCACGGGCAGCAGCGCACCGCTGATCAGGCCCGGTAGTTGCGCGGCCAATAACGTGTCGCCGAAAAGCCTGATCGTGGCCGCCATCAGCAGCGACGCCAGCGGCATCCAGAACTCGTGGCTGGGATGCGTGACTGCCGGAAACGCCACGAAATAATTCCACAGCACATCGCTAACCAGGCCGCGTCCGGCGGCGACGTTGCGCGCCGTTTGCAGGTAAAACGCCGGATCGTCGAGCGGTGGAAAGGCCAGTTGGGCCGCGAAGCACGCTCGAATGATCAGGGCCGCCACAAACAGGCTTAACCCAATCGAAAAATCGCGCCGGCTTAGCATGATGCGCATTGCGTTATATCCGGCTTCGCCATACAAGCACTAGAATCCAACTCAGAATAACAGCCACACCGGCCCAGTGCCGATTGCGCATGAAAGCGGGTAAAGCCACGCTCCAATTGAGTGCTGAGACATACGGCGACAAAAACGGCGAAGCCAGCAAGCCCACTTTCCGATCTTGGCGCAGAAGCGCAAACACAGCCACGGGCACGCCAATCATAAGTCCGTACGGCCACGCGCTCAAGTTCCAAGGCTGCGCCACTACGCCCGTCTGCGCCATGCCCAGTTGCCAGGAAAGCCCCATCATCAATGCCACAGGCCCGGTCATCAACAGCGCTCGTTTCAAGCCCTGCAGCCGCCACTCTTCCAAAATCAGTATGGCTGCAACTACCAGGCCTTCCTGCGGTTTGGTCAGTACCAGCCAGAGGCCGATGGGGGGTGGCAGTGTTGCGCCGAGGAGCACCATCCAGTCGATATTGCCATAGAATGCAATCAGCCACGCAAACGGCGCCAACAATGACAGCCAGGTGAGGTCCCAACGTCGGCCGAGCAGTCGCCACATCGCGACAACATAGCAGACAAAGGCGAGACCCGCCTGCAGCCGATAAGCCACTCCGAATGGCAAGATTGCCAGTGGGACAAACAAGATTGCTACGTGGAGCGGATTAAGGAAACGCTCGACCGAATAAGGGTTCTGGCCGCTCAACAGTGCGCGGCTGGCATCATAGAAAGCCTGAAAGTCTACGGTGTATGGCACAGCCAGAGCCAGCCCAAGGCCAATTGCGGCCACGATGATCCATCTGCGATCGAGCCGTCTCAACCAGGCGAGTTTGCGCCTCATCTATCGGCCTCCACACAGCAACACCGTGATCGCCGTCAACCGATACTCGGCCAGCGGCGCGCGACAGTTATCGGCTAGCCAGCGCTGCGTGGCGGCGTCAGCCTGCGTGAACACATCAAACGGCAGCGACTTGGTCAAACGATGATTGCTTTCGAGTTGACTGCGATACACCAGCCACACCCGATTGGCGTCGGCGGCCAGTTGATCCAGCCGATCGGGCTGGCGCGCAATCTCGATCGCTTGCAGTGGCTCTGCGCCCCGATAGTAGTAACGCAGCCCGATAATCGTTTCGGCATCCTGCACGCCGATGCGATCACCCGGCTGCACTTGCGTATTCAAAATCGTCGCCGCGCCACGCCAGCCCTCTTTGGCAAACATCGGATCGGCTTGCAGCCGGACGGTGTTGACGAGCATCAGACCAATCAACAGGCCAGCCGCAGTCACCCGCACCAACATCGGCTTGAGCGCCATCACCCCGACGGCGATCAATATGATCAGCGGAAATTGACTGTAGGCGAAGTAACGATCGACATAGATTTGAATTCGAATCGATAATAGCCAGGCGGTTAGAATGGGCAGCAATAACCAACCGAGCAACAGCCCGCGCCAACGGCCGGCGCGCACCAGACCGACGCCCGTCACCATCAGCGCAAGGACTGCCAAAACAATGTAAGCCCATGACCACGTATCCACATCTGCGCTGAGGAAGTTCCATAGAGTCAAGGCAGGCGCAATCACCGACGGGGTGGGTATCCAGGTGACGGCGGCCAGGCCCTGCACCGGTTGCAGCAGGTGCCAGATCTGCCATGGCGCCAGCGGCAGTGCGGCTAACAACTGCGCGCCAAACCAACGCCGGAACAAATAGGCCTGCCGGCGCACACGCGGCAACCACCAGACTAATTGCACATAGACCAGAAACAACGCAATGGTCTGCGTAAAATACGCTAGCGCCGCGCCCAGGCACATGCGCCGCCAACTCCGCCCCTCGACGCCGCGCATGAAGCCATCCATCGCCAGCAACGCGCCAAACGTGACCAGGGCGTACATCCGCGCATCTTGCGCATACCAGATACTAAACGGATTGATCGCCAGGAGTATCGCGGCTAATCGGCCTACTTGCGGCCCGCCAACCCGCCGTCCCACACGCTCGATTAAAACAATCGACAGCACACTAAAGACCACGGACGGAAAGCGAAGCAGGAATTCACTTGCGCCAATATACGTCACTCCGCCAACCAGGAGATAATACAGTGGAGTGTATGCGCCATACGGCAGCAAGAAGCCGGGAATGTCGGTGGTGGCAACCCACCACGACAAAGACTCGTCGAACCACAGGCTCTGATCGCCCAACCGATAGACGCGCAGGCCAAAGCCGATCAAGATGATGATCAGCGTCCAAAACTGGCTATTTTGTAAAGAGACTGTTTTTCGCATATGGTTGAGTCAAGGATCAGCTACGATAATGCAGCAGCGCCACAATTTGACCGATGAATTGCAGCAGCATCGCAGCCAACCATAATAGCCACCACAGCCGTGACCGCACAGCCACTGGCCAGGCTGCGACAAACGACGGAAACTGCCAATACGGCGATACCAGCAAGGACGCCCCCAGTGCCAGATCGCGATCTCGTTTCAACAGCGCCATGATAACCAGTGGAATTCCCGCGATCATTCCCCACGGCCACGGCGCACTATTCCACAACCGCATCGTTGCCAGATCAGGTGCACGCATGCCTAGCAAGTAAGATATACCCAATCCCGCCGCCAGCGCCGCGACAGTTCCGGCGGCGTGACGTCTGGGCATCGCCAGCAGCATGATCGCTGCTAAAATCCAGCCCAACTGGGGTTTAGACAGCGCCAACCACACGCCAAGCGGCGCGGGCACAACTAATGCCGCAAGGACGACCCAGTCGATATTGCCCCACAAAATTTGCACAAGCCATAGCAGGCTCAGTGTGACCAACGCCAGTAATCGATGTTTACCCTGTGTTATACGCCAAACGCTCAACGCAATGATCAGCAGGCTAGTCCGGTTCCCGATATGATTTACACCAGTTCATAACCGCAATGGGTAAACCAAGCGAGCACATCAGTCCGCGAGACGGACAGCAAGGCCTCACAAAGGGCGTCGACCAAAG
>JAUQXD010001270.1 GCA_030834835.1 Thermoflexales bacterium
GCCGGGGACGGCGGCCTGAGCAGTAACCAATAACCAGAAACTGGAGCGCGACCAGGCCAAACGGCTCCAACTACCAGACTACGCGACTATCGCACTCCCCTGCCCGTAACTCCCTCGTAACGCGCCACTCCCCGCAATTAGCTCTACAATGTTCGCGGAGGTGGACTATGCCACGCCGATTGTTTCTCGTGTCTGTCTTCGTACTAGTAATGCTGGCGGCTGCGTCAGTCGTCGCTCAGTCGAGTGCAACCGTGAAGGCGACCGACAGACCCTTGAGGTCGTCGCGGCAGAGCCGCGCGGAGACTTCAAGGGTCTCCGCCACCACCCTCACCACCGACACGATCATCATTCCCACTTATCCTTACGCCGCGCATCTCTACACCGCGACGAACACCACGTACAACATGCCCTATCGCTGGCTGCACTGGGGCGAGTATCAGGGCAGCAATCCGCAGCCGGTCGATCAGGCCTACACGCGCCTGACGCTGCAAAACCAGTGGCTGCGCATCAGCGTATTGCCGGAGTTGGGCGGGCGCATCTATGAATTCACTTACCAGCCCTCGCCCAGCAACGAACTCTATCAAAACCCAGTCATCAAGCCCACGCACTGGGGGCCGGCCGAGCAAGGCTGGTGGCTGGCCGCGGGCGGCATCGAGTGGGGCTTGCCCGTGGAAGAACACGGCTACGAAAGCGCCATGCCGTGGCTGTACGATATTTCCAGCGGCGACGATGGAATCACGATCACCGTTCGGGACTCCGTCGCACCCGATCGGCTCCGCGCGGCGATTGCGATCTATCTCCCCAACGATCGCGCCGCGCTCACCATCCGCCCCCGCCTCGAGAATGATCGGGACGTTGATCTCAATTTCAAATTCTGGCTCAACGCCATGCTCGCGCCGGGGCCAGGCAACACCGTCGGGCGGTTGGGTCACAACCCGGACAACGTCGATCTGCGCTTCGTCCTGCCCATCGATCAGTTGACCGTCCACTCCACCGGCGATTCAACCCTGCCCGGCGAAGGCCAGCCGCTGCCATGGCCGTTCTATCAGAACCGCGACTTGAGCCGCCTGCAAACGTGGGGGGCATGGCTGGGCGGCTTTGCGCGGCCAGCCGCCGCGCAAGACTTTGCCGCCGTCCTCGACGACAACGTTGGCGGCGGCCTCATTCGCGTCTTTCCGCACACCGTCGCCACCGGCCTCAAAGGCTTTGGCATGGGCTACCAAAATCCTATCGATTCAGCCGAATGGACGGACGATGATTCATACTACGTGGAACTGCACGGCGGACTGGCTCCCACGTTTTGGGACACGGTCTCGATCGGCGCGCATCAAGCCATCGAGTGGGAAGAAACCTGGTACGGCCCCGGCGATTTGGAAAACGTCAGCAGCGCCAATCGGGACGCGGCCCTCAGCCTCAAGCAGTGGAGCTGGCACCTCATCGCGGGCGTGTACACCCCGCGGGCGGTCGATTCGGCGCACTTGACGGTCTGGCGGCGCAGCACGTGCGAGCAGTTGGGCGATATGGTGGTGGCCGATCTGATCCCGACTTCGTCGCGATACATGATCGTGCCCACCACCCTGCCCGTCGAAGACCTCACGGCGTTGTTCACGCAGGCCGATCGGGTAGTGGTGGGCTACAACGTCCCGATCGACGGCACGCCGCCCGTCGTCCACCTGAACGAACTCAGTCCGTATGCGCCTCAACCGGCCTTCGATGTCGGCTGGATGGGCGAGGATGCCTCGTGCGTACGCTCGTACGATGTGCAAGTGAAAGATGGCCTGTACGGCGCGTGGACCGATTGGCTGACGACGACGATGGCGATCTCGGACACGTTCACCGGCGAGGACGGCCACACCTACTTCTTCAGGCTGCGAGCGCGCGATCTGGGTGGCAATCAAAGCGCCTATACCGACGGCCTGTTGGGCGATGGACACGTCACAGTCATGCTCAATCCTGCGCCCGTGCTGGAACTCTCTTACAAACTCGCGCCGACGTTTGCCGACGCCAATCAACCGATCGGATACACCATCATCGCCAACAACACGGGTTTGCTCACAGCCACGGTGACACTGACAGACACGCTGCCGCCATCGACCACGCTCATCGCCGGTTCGCTGGGCAGCAGCCAGCCGCCAACGCCAACGGTGAACGGTAATCAGATCATCTGGAGCGGCGACGTGCCGACGGGCACAGGCGTGACGCTGTTCTACAACTTGCAGCCCGATGCGAATTTGCCATTGGCGGCGCTGTTGATCAACACTGTGCAAATCGAGGGCGGCGCCTTGCCCATCTCACGCACCGCACGCGTGGTGGTCAATCCATATCATGCGTGGCTGCCGGTGGTGATGCGATAAAACCCTCACCCGCCGCGTCGCGTTGCGCCGCGTCTCCCTCTCCCAATGGGAGAGGGTCGGGGTGAGGGCAAAAGATAACGGGCGTTTGT
>JAUQXD010001271.1 GCA_030834835.1 Thermoflexales bacterium
GTAACGACGGCGTGGGAGCCGCCTCTGCTGACTTGCCACTCATCAGATCGTCTTCAGATACTCGCGCACCATCAGGGCCGCCGTCGCCCCTTCGCCCGCCGCGCTGGCCGCCTGCTTGGTGCTGCCCAGGCGCACATCGCCCGCCGCAAACACACCCGGCATCGATGTTTCAAGGTTCGGCTGCGTGATGATGAAACCATATTTATCCAACTTAACCTCGAGCGGCAGCCAGCCCGTATTCGGTGATAGCCCGATAAACACGAACGCGGCTCTGGGGTGAATGACCTCGGTCGCGCCGCTGATCCGATCGGCTACCGTGAGGCCGCTGAGTTTGGCTTCGCCGTGAAGTTGGGTCACTTCGGTGTTGTAGCGCACTTCGATCTTGTCGCTCGCGCTGACCTTATCGATCACAATCTGGCTGGCCGTCATTTCCGAGCCGCGCACCAGAATCGTTACTTTGTCAGCGAACCGCGTCAGGAACAGGCTTTCTTCACCGGCGCTGTTGCCGCCGCCGATGACGGCCACGTGCTCGCCCCTGTAAAACGGCCCGTCGCACGTCGCGCAGAAATGCACGCCCGCACCGATGAGGTCGTCTTCGCCCGGCACGCCCAATCGTTTGTAGGTCGATCCTGTGGCGATCAACACGGCCCGCGCGCCGTACTCATGCCCGTCGGACGTGGTCACATATCTCGATTCTGCTTCTTTGCGCAAGCCGGTAACCTCTTGCGCCTGCAACAACTCGACGCCAAAACGCCGCGCCTGAGTGGTCAACCGATCGGCAAACTCGCCCCCGCCGATCCCGTCGGGAAAACCGGGGAAGTTGTCCAACCGCTCGGTCACACCCGCCTGCCCGCCCAGACCGCTCTTCTCGATCACGAGCACATCCAGCCCTTCACGCGCCGCGTACAACGCCGCCGTCAAACTGGCCGGCCCGCCGCCGACGCAGATCAGATCGTAGTAGTTCATGCGCGCGGTGGTTTGCAGGCCGAGTTTTGCGGCCAGTTCGGCGTTGCTGGGTTCGATCAGAAAACTGTCGTCGTCGTGGAAGACAATCGTGGGGATGATGCGTTTGCCGCTATTGACGCGCTCGACCAGCGCCAGCCCGGCGGCATCCTGCTCCACATCGACCCATTCGTAGTGGACGCGCTGCTCGCCCAGAAATTTCTTGGCGCGTTTGCAATCGCCGCACCATGTGGCGCCATAGACCGTGAGGTTGGTATGAGACATGTGTTCCCTTCGCAACAGAAGATTAACTACTGGTTGCGAATACAGTCTGGGCAAATGATCGATTCGTTACAAATTGAACGCCGCCAAAATAATGTTCGGTCTCCGCCAGCACTTGCTTCAGCTGCACCAGATGCCCCAGCGGTGCGGTACGCAGCAAGTCTTCCAGCCTGACCAACCCGTCACAGGGGCGTGGATCGACCAATCAAGCCCGCACCGGAACCATGCGATCAGGTTGGCCCGATACGGTTCCGGCAAGGCGTTGATTCGGTCCAGCAGGGTCTGAGCACCTCGAAACGCAGTCATACCAAACTTCTCCAGTAGAAGCGGCTTGTTGTTCAATACGTAGCAGGTGTGTTACGAGATTCAAATCAACCGTCTGAGAATTGTTGACAAGGTCACAGCCGTGTTGTATGCTTCCAGCCAGGATGGTCACCCTACCCGCCGTCACCGATGAAACTGCTCTGATTGAAGCCCTGCGCCGCCGCGACGAAGCCGCCTTTGTTGAGCTGGTTGATCGCTATCACGCCTCGCTCATCCGATTGGCGCAGTTGTACGTGGCCGATCGCGGCGCAGCCGAAGAGGTGGTGCAGGATACCTGGCTGGGCGTGCTGAAGGGCATCGAGCGCTTCGAAGGGCGCTCGTCCTTCAAAACGTGGCTGTTTCGCATCCTGACCAACACGGCCAAAACGCGCGGCGTGCGCGAAGCGCGCAGTGTGCCGTTTTCGGCGCTGTTCAACGCGGAATCAGAAGCGGCCGAACCGACCGTGACACCCGATCGGTTTGTGTCGCCCGACGAGCAGTGGGCGGGCAGCTGGTCGATCGCGCCGGGCGCGTGGAACGATCAGCCGGAAACGCGGCTGCTGTCGCGGGAGACGTTGGCCCACATCCGATCGGCCATCGACGCCCTGCCGCCCGCGCAGCGCGAAGTGATCACCTTGCGTGACATCGAAGGCTGGAGTTCGGACGAGGTCTGTAATGCGCTGGACATCACCGAGACTAATCAGCGCGTCCTGTTGCATCGCGCCCGCTCGAAGGTGCGCGCGGCGCTGGACGATTATCTGGCAAATCATTAATGGCTCACGATCTGGCTTGCAACGAACTGGTTGAACTGGTGACCGATTATCTGGAAGGCGCATTACCGCCGCCCGATCGGTCGCGCTTTGAACTGCATCTGTCCGAGTGCGAAGCGTGCGGCCATTACCTCGATCAAATGGAGATCACCATTCGCACGCTGGGCCACTTAAGCGAAGAGACCATCGAACCGCAGGCGCGCGATGAATTGCTGAGCGTATTCAGAAACTGGAAGGCGGGGAGTGGTGAGTAGTGATTGGTAACTGGTCAATTGGTAGATTGGTAAATTAGTAGATTGGTCAACTGGTCGCTTGTTCGCTGACGCGCTGATTCTTCAATATGCCCATCTTCG
>JAUQXD010001272.1 GCA_030834835.1 Thermoflexales bacterium
TCCACACGTGGATCAGGCACTTGCGCAAAATGGGCGGTGAGCGATGTCCTACGTGGTTGCGGCATGGCTGACTCCGGAGTAAGGGATAAGCCATTATCGCAAATCCAGCGCCAGCCAGTCAATTTAGATGCAATTGCCCTAGCACGCCGGCGCCGATTGCGCATTCGCGGCGTTCAGGTGATAATCGCCCTTTATGAATACTCGATTCGTCGTGCGCGGAACGTTATTGGCGTTGGTGCTGGTGCTGGCGGCCACAGCGGTGGCGATTACGTCGATCAACAACGCCCGTTTCCCGCCCCTCGGCCCGACCCCGCCACGGCCGGTGATCGACGCACCCCGTGGCGAACTTCCAGCAGCCCCGGTCGGGTTATCCGAGTATACACAGTATGCTAATGATGAGTATAATAGAGTAGGGTGTGGCTTTATTATAAGTTTGACCACCGATCAATTAGTCGGCGTGACAACAGCGCATAGCGTGTCATTCAACGCCAGTGCCTCGCTGCAAAGAATCGCGTTGGGCGTGGCTGGCCGATCGGGTTTTGTGGCCGAGTTTGATCGATTTCACGGGTTGCCCGGCATCGCTCGATCGGGCGAGGATATGTCTGTCGATTACGTTCTGTTGCAGGCGGCGTCGGCCAACCCGATCGATCCCGCGCTGACCCTGCGGCCCGATCCCCGTGGCCTGCCGCAACCGGGCGAGCGCGTGACTTTGTACAGCGGGTTGAACAGCACGCAGATTTTCAGCGGCACAGTGCAATCGGCCAGCCCACAGGCCGTGTGGGTCGTGATGGATGGACTCATCGATCCGGCCGGCCTGAGCGGTTCGCCGTTTATCAGCCAGTACACCGGCCAGGTCGTGGGCATGGTGATCGCGACCACGCAGCGCGGTGACCGCATTTTGCTGGGCGCGCACCCGATCGGCTCGCTCGTCCGACTGGCCACAGCGGCGACCGAGTTTCCGCTGATTTCAACATACCGTAAGCGATTGGTAAGCGGAAATCGGTAACTGGTAATCGGTAATTCGTAACCGGCCAACTGATTACCGCTCGACCGATCACTAATTGACCAATCTACCAGGTAACCAATCAACTCACACTGGAGGCCCCATGAACATCATCGTCGAATTGAAATCGGATGCCGGACAATTGATCGGTTTGATGACCGTGCCGCCCAAAGACTTCAAGACCGGCTCCAAAGGCTTCTTTGCCAGCGGCAAGGTCGAGATCGACGGCAAGCGCTATCAGGCGCAGATTCAACTGGTGGAGATCGGCAGCAAGACAACCACCAAAACCGAAGCGTAAGTTACTCTGTCTATTTGCAGCAGCCAACATCATATTGACCATCAAGCGCATTCACGCGCTTGATGGTTATGTGTTGCCTGGGGGGGAGGCGACCGAGATTTCCATGCGTATTGGAGGTTCTATGCTGAAGCGATCGCCCCTCATGGCTTTGATAGCCGCCTTGCTCCTGGCCTTGACTGCCTGCCAGTCTGCCGCACCCGCCGCAACACCCACCCCCGTTGCACCGACGGTTGAATCAACTCTCGCGCCGACTGTGCCTGCGCCTACGGTACCTGCTCCAACCGAAGTGCCGGCCACTTCGACGCCCGAACCGCCTGCGACGCTCGACACGGCCGGCTGGCGCGAACTGCTGTCCTATGTGTCGCCGGAATATCTGGATCGTCGCTCCGGCGATGTCATCGGCCCGGGCATCGGTCTGCTGGATGTGGCACAGGTTCGCGCTGATCTATCGATTCCGATGATTTCGGGTGAAGACCCATCGAAAGCAAAGATCAATCTGATTCTGGGCCTGAACACGCAGGGCTTTGGCCTCAAACCGCTCGACAGCACCTCACCCTCATTCTTCGGCACGTGGGGCTGGGATATTGCCGACGTCGATCAAGTCTTGCTGTTCCATGAAGACTACACCTATATCGTGCGCGGTCGATTTAATAATTCGGCGATCAAAGCGGCCTTTGAGAAACAGGGCTACCAATCAAGCGCCCAGGGTGAATTCACGCTGTATCTAAAAGAGGTCAAGCCGCCGAAGCACCAGCAGCCTCAGTTTGCCTGGAAAGCGGACACTCTGATCATCGGCGAGACTGAGGCGGCCATCAAGAGCCTGATCGAACGCAAGGCCAGCGGCAAGCCCGGCCTCGATGAAGCCCCGGCGCTTCAGGCTGTGCTTGAGCGCTCGATGGGCCGTTGGGGCGTTTATTTTGCGCCGCCGGGCAGCATGAGCGGATATGCTTACTGGCTCAAGATTCACTCGATGCTGGCGTCAGAGTCCTCGGTCTATCGGGCGTGGGTCGAGGCGCGATCCGGGCAGGACGCCGCCATCGCCTGGGACGTCATGGCGGTGAGCTGGCAGGGCAAGTTGCCGTCCGATTTGCAATTTCTATACGTGTATGGCACCGAACAACAGGCCGCGGACGATGTCGATCTGGTGAAATCGTCCATGACCGATGCGCCCGACTTCAACCACAATCGGCCGTGGAGCAAGGTGTTGACGGATGTCACCGTCGAGCGCGAACGCAACGTGATCATCGGCCAGGCCACCACCACTAACGAAGGCCTGCTCGGCAGCGCGATCCAGAATGAAGAATGGGCGCTGCTCCCGATTCGTGTCGGCGCGTCGGCGGCGAGTGCCGCGCAGCCGTCGGCCACCCGGCCCGACGTCACCGCTCTGGACAATGGCTGGTATTTGTACACCATGCAGTCCGACGGCTTTGCACTGCCGCTGCCGCCGCACTGGGTGCAAGTTGATCTGCGGGCAGGCGCAATCGATGCCATGCTGGCGCCGTTGATGGAGAAGAATCCGCGCTTCAAAGAGATCATGTCCGATCAGGTTCGTCAGGCGCTTAAGGCCGGCTTCAAGTTCCTGGGATTCGACTTCCCCGATGATGCCACTTCCGATAGCTACGCTGCGGCCAACGTGATGAAAGTTCCCAACACGGGTGGCATGCCGTTGGAGACGGTAGCGCGCACATTGCTGAATCAATACAACGAGGCGACTTTCGTCGTGAAGCCGGTCAAAATGCAACGCGTGCGTTTGCCGGTAGGTGAGGCGCGCGAATACCAGTTCCATGAGAAGCTGGTCGATGCAACTGGCAAGGCGCGCGAAATCGCCATCACCCAGTGTCTGATCGTGAGCGGCGAGGACTTGTATCTCATCACGCTGTCGGCAATGAGTGATCAGGCCGAGGCGTATGCGGCGGATTTTGAGCAGATCATCCAGGGCTTTCAGTTAGTGAAGTGATCCAGTGCGATTCCTGCAACAGAAAGAACAAACGGCCGGACGCGCACGCCCGGCCGTTT
>JAUQXD010001273.1 GCA_030834835.1 Thermoflexales bacterium
CGCCATGTCGATCAATTCGGGCAAGGTGCGATTGATGATCATCTGGAACGTCAACTTCACCAACTACGGCAGCGACCCCATGGCCGGTTACGCCATCGTCCGACCGGGCGGCGACTGCCCGGCGTGTGATGCCCTGGGCGCGATCGTCGGCTCAAGATAATTCGTAATTCACCTTCAGACCTGTCAGGTGGCGCAAGCATTGACTTGTTTTTCAGGCAATCAATGCGCCACCTGACAGGTCTTAGTTTTCGGAGAACTTATGCGCAAACAGAATCCGTCGTTATTGAGCCGTATCCCCTTGCCCGCGCTGGTGGCCGTCTGGCTGGTGCTGGTCGGACTGGGCGCGGTGTTGGTCTATCAGGCGTTTTTCAGGCCAACAGATTCGGCCGCAAAACCCACCGTGGTCGCGGCTGCACCCGCTCAGCCGGCAGCACCGGCAGGCGTCGCGACGGCTGCCCCGGTCGCGGTGCCGCCGACGGCGGTTGCGGCGCAGCCACAACAACCGCAGCAACCAGCCGCCCCTGCCCCTACGCCGACCGTGCCCGCTTTGCAGGAATCCGGCATAGGCTTTGGCATTCAGGCCGATTTCATCACGAGCGACAGCGTCGATTTCACCGATCAGGCCCGGCGGCTGCGCATGGGCTGGATCAAACAGCAGATGCGGTGGGGTGTTTTCTCGCCCGCGCAAGGTCAGTTCGATTGGACGGGATTCGATCGGGCGATCGACCAGGCCAACGCGAAGGGCCTGAAAGTGATGCTGAGCATCGTCACCGCCCCGCAGTGGTCACATCCCGCGCTGCAGCCCACGACTGAAGATCCCGAGGCCATCAATGCGCCGCCCGACGATTTGAATCAATACGCTCAATTCGTGGCTGAAGTGGTCAAACGCTATCCGGGCAAAGTCCACGCCATCGAAATCTGGAACGAGCAAAACATCGACGCGGAATGGCGCGCGGTACCCCAGGCCGTCAGCCCGGAGAAGTACGTCGAGATGTTGAAACTGGCCTCCCAGGCCATCAAGGCCGTCGATCCCAACGTCATCGTGATCAGCGGTGCGCTTGCGCCCACCGGTTACTTCGTGGGCGGCTGTTCGGCGGCCGGCTGCGATGACGGTCCGTATCTCAAGCGCATGGTCGATCTGGGGGCGTTATCGGCCGTGGATTGCGTCGGCGTGCACGTCAACGGTTATAACGTTCCGCCTGACAAGAGCAACAAAGACGGCTTCAACGATCCAACAGCCACCTTCCGCGGTCCCTTTGAAAACCCAATTCCGTCGTGGTATTTTCGCGGCACGCTGGAACTGTATCGCGACACGGTGCAGAATCAGAAGCCGCTGTGTGTGACTGAATTCGGCTGGGCCACCAGCGAAGGCTTTGGCGTGACGGTGCCCGGCTACGAATTCGCCAACGACAACACGCTGCAAGAGCAAGCCGACTGGACCGTGCAAGCCTTCCAGCTGATGGAGGAGTGGCAGTATATCAAGCTCGCCTTCCTGTTCAATCTGAACTATGCTCAGATGTCGCCGAATAAAGCCAGCGACCGCACGGCGGCGTGGAGCATCATGGACCTTGAAGGCGGAGGCCGGCCCGCCTTTGAAGCTCTGCGCCTGTACATGAAGGCTCGCGCCGAAGGCAAGACCCAGTAATCGCCGCCTATTGCGTATGATCGCCATTCGCCGCAGTCTCCTGTTCATGCTCGTCGTTCTCGTCGCCTGCACACCCGTGCAGGCGATTGTCACTCCGACGACGACGCCCGCTCCCGTGCCAACTGCATGGCCGCGCGCCCGCCTGAAATCGCCAGAGTATGGCATCCAAGCTTTCCTGTGGTGGAAGCCGGAAATCGCCAAGCGCGATCTGACATTGATCCAACAGCTGGGCTTTACGTGGGTCAAGCAAAACTTCGCCTGGCGCGACATCGAGAACCAGCAGAAGGGCCACTTCGAATGGGAACTGGCCGATAACATCGTGCGGCGCGTGGGCAAGCGCGGCGATCTCCAGTTGCTCGTGCGGATCGATCGGCAGCCGTTCTGGTCGCAGGCACCCGGCACAGTCGAATTGGACAGTGCGCCGCCCGCCAATCTGGCCGACTTCGGCGATTTCTGTCACACGCTCGCCGCCCGCTACAAGGGCGAGGTGGGCGCCTATCAGGTGTGGAACGAGCCGAACCTGGCGCGCGAGTGGGGCAATCAACCACCGAATCCCGCGCAGTACGTCGAGTTGTTGAAGGTCTGCTACCTCGGCATCAAATCTGCCGATCCCGATGCGCTGGTGATCAGTGCGGGCATGGCCACCACCGGCACTTCCAGCAACGAGGCCATGCCCGACGATCAATTCATCGAGCAGATGTATCAGGCCGGAGCAAGTTCGTACTTCGATATTCTGGGCGTGCACGCGCCCGGCTACAAAGCCCCGCCCGAAGTCTCATCCGATGAAGTTGCGGCCAACCCGGAACTGGGCGGGCAGCGTTTCTTCGCCTTCCGACACGTCGAGAACATTCGCGCGATCATGGAAAAATATGGCGACACCGCCAAACAGGTGGCGATTCTTGAATTCGGCTGGACGACCGATCCGATCCATCCTGAGTACGCGTGGCATGCCGTCACCGAACAGCAACAGGCCGATTATCTGGTGCGCGCTTATCAATATGCCTACGAACACTGGTCGCCGTGGATCAGCATCATGTCGGCGCTGACGCTGGCCGATCCGGCCTGGACGGAAAACGACGAACAATACTGGTGGGCTGTCTCGTATCCCGATTGGCCTGAAAACAAGTTGCGGCCGGCTTACGCCGCGTTGCAGGCCATGCCCAAATTACAGAAGTAAATGAAGATCTTTCGGCATAAAGTCATTTGGATAACGCTCGGTTATGCCGTCGCCGCGACGGTGATGACCTATCCACTGTTGTTTCAATTGAGCAGCGGCGTGGTCAGCCAATCAGCGGATGCGTGGATATTGGTGTGGGGCAACTGGTGGACTCAGCACACCCTCTCGATCGGGCAGAATCTCTTCTTCACGCCGCTGATGTTTTTCCCGAACGGTGTCAGCCTGGCGTCGCACTCATTCAGTTTCACCCACGCGGCGATTTCAACCGCGTTTCAAATCTTCACGGATCCCATTGCCGCCTACAACCTGGGCATCTGGTTGATCTTCCCCGTCAGCGCGTTGAGCATGTATGCGCTGGCCAGGCACGTGGTGCGATCGGACGCGGCCGCTTGGCTGGCCGGACTGATCTACGCCTTCGCGCCCTACCACATGACACAGGCGCTGGGGCATCCACACCTGTCGTATGTTCAATTCATTCCGCTGGGCGTGCTCCTTACGTTGAAGGCGATTGACGATGCGCGAGCGCGTTATCTGATCGGCGCAACCATCTGCTTTGCGCTCACGGCCTATGCCGGGCCGCATTTGCTGGTAGTGGCCTTTACGTGGCTGGCGCTGTTCCTGCCCTTCGATTTCATCGCCAACCGACGCCGCCTGCACTTATCCACCATCGCGCGCCTGGCTGTGATCGGCCTTGGCTCGCTGATCGTGTCGCTGCCGTTGTTGTTGCCCGCCGCCTCGGATGTGCTGCAGGGCCAATCGGTGCAAGAGTTGCAGACCGGCGATTTCGACAACACGCAGACCGATGCGCTGGCCTACTTCGTGCCCATTCGCTATCAGCCCGTCTTTGGTGAATTGCTCGCAGACACCTACGTCAACCTGGGCAAGAACAATCTGTGGATGCCGTATCTGGGTTATGCAGCGTTGCTGCTGGCAATCGTCGGTGTGGCGTCACAGCGACGACGTTCACTCGGCTGGCTCGTCGCGGGTTTGATGTGCATCGTGTTGGCGCTGGGTGCGCAGCTTCGCGTCAATGGCGTGCCCTATCCGGCGCTGCCCCTGCCCTTCGCGCTGTTGCAAAACGTCTTCCCGTTTAGTTTCCTCCGATCGCCGGATCGCTTCAACATCGTCGTGCCGTTGTCGCTGGCACTGCTGGGCGCGTGGGGCTTTGCCGCCATCGGCCGCCGTTGGCCGCGGAGTCAGATCGTGCTCGCCGGTATCGCCACCATCGTGATCCTGTTTGAATATCTCAGTATCCCGTATCCGATGCTGCCGCTGCCCGCGCAGTCGCCGTTTATGGCGCAGATGGCGGGCGAGACGGATACGTATGCCGTGCTCGATCTGCCGATGGG
>JAUQXD010000132.1 GCA_030834835.1 Thermoflexales bacterium
GGCTCCGGCCACGCCTTCAGGCCGCGCATAGAAGTCTTCGGTCTCGCCGGTGTGGAAGGGCTGCGGATAGCCGCGCCCGTCGCCGTAGGTGATGCCGCCGAAAGTCAACGGCTTGTTGGACACACGATCGCTGAGGGTGATACGCACCCACGCAGGCTGCTGCGCCAGATCGGCGGGCCACGGGATGAGGCCGGTGGCGACGTTGATCGTATGCACGCCCGCGCCCAACGCGACCACGTTGACAGCCCGATCGATCACGATGTGCTCGACGCCCGCTTGATCGGGCGGGCAGTTGAAGCCGTCGGCCCAGTCGCCGTCGCGATTGCCGTCCAGCCACACGTTGATGTAGGCCGGCGTGCCCTGCTGCTGGAACCAGTTGACGGCCTGCGGGCTGATGAACACCCGCACCGGGATCACACGGGTCTGGCAATGAGCCAGCGACCACGCATTGGGATTGAGGCCGTCGTCAAAGCGATCGTTATCGGGATCGTTGGCGGGCGGTTCGAGATTGTTGAGCGGGTCTTGATCGGGGCCGACATCGGCGCCCGCTTCGCGGCTGACGTTCTGGCCTAAGTGGAACGGGCGCGGATGGCGATGCATGGGGCCGATCGGCGCGCCGAGGGCGGGATCGTGAACCGTCGGGTAGTTGGCTTGCACCGCCGGATAGGCCGACATCGCCACGCCAAAGTGATTGGTGCTGTCGGGCGCATCGCCCAGATCGTGCGGGCGGACGGTGATGGTCAATGGCACACTCAGCCCGAACAGGCCCGGGAACTTCCTGGGATCGGGGCAGTGTGTGGCGTCGGGATTGGGCACGATGCAGTAGCCCAGCCGTTGGACCGCGGTGAAGTCATCGGTCAGTTGCAGTTCGTCCGTGACCAGATCGCTGAAGTTCAGGCCGTAATCCAGCAATTTAGTCTGGCTGGGCGCCAGCGTGATCTTGTCGAGACCGGGCAAGTTGATCAGGTTGCCGCCGGGCACGTTGGTGGTGAGGATACGTGTGATCAGCGTCGTCAGACTGATCGGCGATTTGTTGAACAACTGCGCCTCGGTCTTGGCTTCGGTCGCGATCGCTTCGGTTTGATCGCCGCTGCTGCCGCCGCCGTGATAGTCCACCCATTGCCAGACATCGGTGATGGCGACCGTATGCGAGATCGGATCGAGCCAGTGCGATTCGATGTACGGGCCGTCGTAGCCGATGCAGGCCGCGTTGAAAGTGGCCGTGTCGGTGATGAGGCTGCCGCCCACCGGCCGCGCCTGCGCGGTGTTGGTGAACTGCATGGTCTGCTGGTTGGGCTGGCACAGGGCAATGGTGCGGACCTTGAAGACCAGCTTCACTTCCGAGTCGGGGGCGAGCGTGCCCGCCCACTTGACCACTTGCTGCGGCGGAGTGGGACCGCTGGACGGGATGACTTCGAGATCGGCCTCTAACGGTGAAGCATCACCCGTCGGATTGGTGACATCGACGTACTTGATGCCCGAAGCATCGAGGATGGGATAGACGATCAACGGGTAAGGCAGTACATCGCGCACCCGCGCCTCGATCGGTTCCGTGCCGCCGTTGTGTTTCAGTCGAACGGTGTAGGTCACGTAGTCGATCCAGTGAACAGGGGTGGTCTCGACGGTGACGCTCTTGATCAGTTCCAGCGTGCCCGGCTCACCGGCGGGCTGCGGCCTCTGCCAGTAGTCTTCGCTCTCGCCAAAGTGATAGGAGCCGTAGGCCGTATTGGGATTCGGCCCGCGACCGTCGGCGCGACCGGCGATCTGCGGGGCGCGCACTTCGCTGAGCGTGAAGCGCAGCCAGTGGGCTTTGTGCGGCGAGGTGTTTAGCACGGTTTCGGTGTTCAACGTGATGTCGGCAAGGCCGCCGGGGGCGATGCCCGTCATATCCACGATGTAGTCCCGCACGATCCATTCGGTGGACGGGATGCGCAATTCTTCGCCGTGCGGCAGGCACGGTGCTTCGTCGTTCCAGTCGCCGTCGTGGCTGCCGTCGAACCAGACGTTGAGGTACAGTTTGTTCAGCGTGGCCGTGGGCGACTTGCTGACGCGCACCTTTAAGGTGGTCTGCTCGCAGTCTTTGAACGTGGCGCGGCGATTGAGCCAGCCCTCGTCACCACGATCGAGGTTGGAGATGTTGAGGCCGCCGTTCAGGATGTTGTTGACGCCGTCTTCGTCCGGGCCACCGTCGGCTTCGCCCTCGCGTGAGAGCCAGTCGCCCAGCCAGCCTTCCGGCGTCAGGTTGGCGTGACGTGGGCCGGCGGGCTGCGTGATGGGCGTGCCCGCCCAGACGGTGGGGAAGCGCCCATCGACGCCGGGGTAGGCGGTGTTGGTGATGCCGACGTGATTGGTGCTGTCGGGGGCATCACCCAGATCGGGCCGCGCGCCGCTCGGGTTGGGGACGGTGTACGTGATGATCAATTTAGGGGGAATGGCGGTCTCTTTGGAATGGGCGGCGACCAGCGGGCCGCCATCGCCCCGCATCCCGAATCCATAGTTGGGGCGCACGCCGGTGTGCCACGCATTGACGAGGTTGGCGACGTTCCAACTGTACGGGCCGTTGAGGCTGACGGTCTGCGTCAGGTTGCCCCACGTGACGGTGGGTGCGGTGGGCCATGTCAGGGTTTCTTCGTCCCACGGACCATTGGCGCGGCCCACGTTGACGCCGTTGGGGCCGGTGTAGACGCTGGTGAACTCCAGACGCAGTTCGGCCGCGTCGATGGCGGCGTTGGCGGGCAGGGTCAGCAGATCGAACTGGATGAAGACCAGATGCCCGTTTAACGTGGAGAAGTGCAGGAAGCCGCTGGGGAAGGTCTGCGTGGGCGGGCTGCCGCCCTGTGCGCGGGCGTCGTCGGTGGGCGTCAGGGTGATGGCGCGGGTGGCGTTGGGTGCGGCGGGGGCGGCAGGGCTGATCGGGTTGAGTGGGTCGATCGCGCTAGTGGAAGCCTCTGCGGCTAAGCCGCGCGCCGATAGGCTGATCGCGCCGATCGCGATCAACGCGATGACGCCGACGAGTATCAAGCGAAGTGAGATGGTGCGGTGGGTGATGGTCATGATGCGCTCCTTTGGCCTAATTTCAGCATGTGGCTTACAGGATAGCATCGGGCGGGGCGCGCCGCATCGGGAGGCGTTCCCTATATTGAGGTGGGGGTGTCCCTATTTTGGGATTTGACCCTCACCCCCAGCCCCGCTCCCTAAACGCGGAGAGGGGAGCAAGCGGCCATGAGATGGCGGAACACCATCGGGCGGAGAGGGGCGTCGGGGGCGGATTAGATTGGAGTGGGTCGGGTTGCCATCTAATCCGCAACCAAAGAGCGGCGTGATCGAGGGCGGCGGTGCTCTGTCATGCCCGAATGCTTTCGCCAGGCGCGCCTCCGCTTCGCGGGCAAGGCGTGTCGGGCATCCAGAGTGACGATTGACGCGTCGTGCTGATCGGGCAGCTGGATTCCCGCCTTCGCGGGAATGACGGCGGATTGGGACAAATAAAACCGCGCGGGCGTGAGGCGGGCCGGCGCGGTGGGTGATGAGACAGGCGAGAAATCAGCCGTTGAGTTTCTTGAGCAGGTCGGGGCGCTTGCGCAGGGCGACTTTTGCCAGACGGCGCAGCTGCTTCATGTAGGCGTCCAGCGCTTTGACGGCGGCGTTGCGATCGGCGGTGGCTTTGGTGGCGCTGCCGATGGCGGAGTTCTGATCGACGTCGGCGGCGGAATAGGCGTCCAGCGCGGCCAGGGCGGCGGTGATGGTGGCCGCCGGATAGCCGTAGGTCGCCAGGACAGCAGCATACGGCGCGGCCTGCGCAGCCTGATAGGAGGCACGGGCGGCGGTGATCATGATTTGTTTGTCAGCCGGGATGGTGCCGGTGACTTTGAGCGCCGTGCGGTCGCTGGCGCTGAAGGTGGTGATGGCGCGAACGGTCTCGCGGAAGTCGATGTATATTTCACGCGCGGTGGCGGTGCTACCGGAGAGGCCGGCGGTGGCGTGGCCCTGCGCGGCCAGCGTGGTCTGGCGATGCGTAAAGGCAGCCTGAGCGGCGGCCTGCAGGGTGCGGCCCTCCTTGAGTTTTGGTTCGTCATAGCTGCGGGCGGCCAGCAGCGCGGAGATTTCCGCATCGCCGACAACGGTGTCCAAATATTGCGCGGCGGCGGTGATCTTGTCGGCTATCTTCTGATCTTGCTCGGCGTTGCGTTTGACAGGCTTAGGGGTCGGTACAACGGGATCGGTCACGATGCTCCTTTTTCGAGACTGCATGACTCAACCGGCAGACGCCTCGTCGGCGCGATTTACCGGAAGTTGACGTTTTCCCCCGCCATGCCTGCGTTTTTAGTTGCTGATTGTTTGTTTTATGATGCTCATTAGCCTTTTTAAGTCGCTCAGTATTTATTTTATGCTGCTCAGAGGCAGTTTATAGATGCTCATTGGTCTTTTTAAGTCTCTTAATGTTTGTTTTATGCTGCTCATTGATGGTTTTGAGGCGCTCATCGGCAGTTTGAAGGTGCTCATTTGCCTTTTTAAGTCGCTCAGTGTTTGTTTTATGCTGCTCACTGATAGTTTTTTGGCGCTCAGTGGCGATTCAGGATGGATATTGCGACGTTATAGCATATTAAGTAGAAAAATGGAAATGGAATCAAAACATCTCAGCCAACTTCACTTACTTTGCACGATTGTTTCTGATTGGGGGTCTGGTGGCGTGTTGAATGGTGGCTGAGTTGACCTACGATGCTTGATGACATTGCGTATCATGGCTGTTGCAATAATGGACAGAGGGGCAATCGCTAGAGATGTTATTCTTTGCACATTGGACATTTGCGGCCAATCGGCTCGCAGCTCTTTGGCGAACACAATCACATCGGCCAACATGCCCCCCAGAAAACCGCCCATGCCTGCGCCAATTAATCCGCCAAAAAGTTTGCCATCTTTGCGGCCAGTGACCCTTTCCCAATCTGAATACACTACGCTGCCCACGACAACCGCCGCTATGAATGCACCTAGCCCGATGGGTGACGGGTTTTTAGCTTCTTGAAACCGCACCTGCTTGATTTGCAAGAGCGTGTTTCGTTCACGAGTTGAAGCATTGCGAACGTGTTCACCGTGCCGCACGAAAACAATGTGCTCCGGATAATCGTGCTTGGGAGTCTTTAACGACTTTAGCGTTTCATGAACATGAGGGCTGGGTGGTATGGTAATCACATGTAACTTACACCCGGTGATAATGTGCGATTCAATATAAAGACTGCTTAATGGAGGAACACAATAAGGGTTAATTAGTTGCAACAGCTCTTTGGCCGGACGAACATGATCAGTTACATCATAAAGTGGACGAGTGCCATTCGGCCCGAGTTTATCAGCGGCGCCAATGATGAGATAGGCTGTTTCTCCAACTACATCAGCATTGCCGTTGGCAAGTGACAGGACATCTTTGATCAGTTCGCCCAGCTCACGTTCTCGCGTTTTTTGTGGCTCAGTTTGCTCCAGCTTATACCAACGCTCTTTGAACTCCAACGTTGGGCTTTCATTTTGTAGCAAGAATGATTGCAATTCTTGGGTTTCCATGCTAGATGGCCCTCGTCCCCAAAATCAACGCCTCAATTTCCGCTTCAATGTCACGGGCACGCTGTTGGGCGGCGGCCCGCTCACGCGCAATTTCGGCGCGGCCTTCCGCCACGCGGCGCATGAGGTCGCGCTGTACATCGAGCGGCGGGAGCGGGATTTGCAGGTTCCAAATATCATGCGTTCCGATGGCATAGTTACCGACGGCGGTTCGCGCAGCTGCTTCAATCTGAGCACGAATGGGCTGTAGCTGAAGAATCTTCCACAAGTATTCTGGCAAGATGTTATCGCGTGAGCGAACACGGATAACCTTGTCTGGAAAAATCAAGTTGTCCATATCTTTATCGACCCATGCCGACATTCCCACGTATTCAAGCGTGCCGTTCGTGCGGCACATCAAGACATCGCCCCTCTTTAGATCAAAATCTTCCCGGAATCGTTTCTTGTCTTGAGCATACTTCTTTTGCTGCGGGTCAAAGCTACCACGCGTGACCGCGCTGATTTTGAGTATTTCCAAATCGGTTGGCTTTGGCGAGGGTGGCGCACCACAACCATGTTTAACTTCTTGCAAGCAATCAACGCCTGATACAACAGGGTACTTTCCTTTGTGCAAGTCATGTCGCTGTGCCAGGAGATAGGTTGCACGTCCACTCCATTGGAACGAGTCCTTCCATGGCACGGCAAAAGCCTTGGGCCGCTTGACAGCTTGAGGCGGCTTCAAGCCGAGGTCACTAAAGAACTGCGCGTCGATTTTCGCTTCCAATTGCTTGATGCGTTCTTCGGCCTCCGCAATCGCCTGCCGCGCTTGCTGCCAGCGGGCAACGATGGCGCGCTGCAAATGGATCGGCGGGAGGGGAATTGCAAGTGATTCAATCTGTTTGGGCTGCACGCGCTTGCGGCCACTTGCGCCACTGATCATGCTGTTAATAGCTTGTCGGAAATAGCGCGTTCGAAACACCAGACGGATATATTCTGCGAGCGCGACGTTAGGTAGCACGCTGTAAACCGGGTATTCGCTGCTCAGTGCAACGCGCTTCATGTCATCCGGCACGATGCCGATAGCACCGTTCCGTACGTCTATCTTGGAATAGATGACATCGCCCGGGTCGGCAAAATGCAGTCGGCCCTTGAATGTATTCTTACCACGCAGATCGCGCGGCTCTATTGTGCCGTCAAAGTGTAAGGTTGCCAGCGTAAGTGAATCAAAAGGCTGATGCTTGAGATCGACTTCAACGTGTTTCTTATTCAAGGCATCTGACAGGGGGCGAATGAACTCAGTCGGCCAATGCCAGCCAACATCAAAAAACGAACCGACGCTCCATGCGCGAAGTTCTTTGAACCAGACGCCAAATGCTTTGCGCTCTAGAGGTGTATCCGTCATGCGGTGACCTCATCCAGCATAAAAGCCGACGGGTTCAGGCGAAATTCATGATACAGTTCCAGGCAGGTCTGAGCTACATCGGACGGCAGGTTGTCATTGGGATACAGTTCGTTGCTGTCGGCATCGCCGGTGGCTGTAATACCCACGTGCTCTGCTTCGTACATGAAGATGGGATAGGCGAAGCGTTCTTTGAGCGAGGCGCGGGCCTCGGTCTTCTTCAAGTCGTCCATGCGCTTCAAGTAATCCTTTAATTCTTTCTGTGCGGCTTTGCGGCGTTCGACCCTCACCCCCGGCCCCTCTCCCTGAACAGGCGAGGGGAGTTTGGCTGTGTCGATAATGGCCTGTAGGCGCTGCGTTTCGGCGGCCATTTCGGCGGCATACTTCGCGTCGATTTCGACGCGGGCTTGCGCTTGCGTGTCGTTGAACATCTGCTGCTCAGCCGTTGTGAATTTTTGCATGAACAACAGCGACGCCTTGACGCTGGCCCCTGACGAATAGAAGGTCTCTTGCGGCAGGCTTACCACCGCGCGGATGTAGGCGCGGTCTTCGCAGAACTCGCGTACGTAAGCCAGCGAGGGATTGTTGAAGATGCCTTCGGGCAGCACAATACCCAGGCGTCCGCCGGGCTGTAGTAGCGCCAGACAGCGCTCGATAAAGAGGATTTCGGTTTTGACTTTACTTTGCTCGCCTTTGGGCAATTCAAACAGATTGGCAATGGGCTTGTCTTTCAAAGCGCGGACACGCTGCAAGGCTGTCTTGTACAGATCGCCGTATTCGGCCACATGCTCTTTGTAGAGTGTGGGGGAAACGGCGAAGTCCGATTCACGGATCACATCGCCGGCTTCGACGTTGGCCCCGAACGGGGGATTCGTCAGCACGATATTGAAACGACCCTCAAAGATGCCGTTGACGTTGATAAAGCCGTCATGGTGATGTACCCCGCCATGCCCATCGCCGTGCATAATCATGTTCATTTTGCTGGTGCGCGCCATACGATCATTGGCATCCGTGCCATAGATGCAGCGGTTAGCCAGTTGCCAGAGGCGTGAACCTTCCGTCTTTTGTTCAAGGGTGGCTTGAATCGCATCATATTTGGCGCGCAGTGCTTCGGCTTTCCTGGCCTCTGATAATCTCTTCCCCTCTATCTCAGCCACATACGCCTGATACTGTGCGTCTGCGTCTGCCAGGACTTGCTGGCGCACGATTTCGAAAAAGCGAATGAGGAACCCACCCGATCCACTGGCCGGGTCGCAGATGACATCGCCTTCCTTCGGCTCGACCATGCGGATCATGAACTCGACGATGGTGCGCGGGGTAAAGAATTGCCCAATCTCGCCGCGAAAGGTGCGGCCCAGAAACCGCTCAAAGGCAATGCCCTTGATGTCTTCGCTGGTGTCCGACAAGTTATAGCGTTCCAGTTTCTCCACAATCTCCTGCCCGGTGGCGGGCTTGAGATTGATCACCTCGTCGTCGTCAAAGATTTGATCATCGCGATAATAGCGCTTGGTTTTCTCGAATAGGTCATTGAGTGGATCGTCGCCGATTTGCTCATCCAGAAATGCCTTCGAAAAAACATTCTTGCGACGGCGTTTGCTGCGCAGTTCGCGCTCTACGTAGACTTTGACAAACAAAATCTTAGCGATCTCGTCAAAGGCGGCGGCGGGGTCTTTCTTCTCGCGGTTGCGGATGACGTTGTGGCACTGGTGCAGCAGGTCGGCAAACTCGTCTTCCTTGAAGACTTTGAGTTTGGACAGCAACGCTTCGATCTCTTTGTCCGTATCGTCGGCGTGCGGGATATTCTCGATCTCTTCCAACGACTTGGGCATCTTCTCGTGGATGACGCGCCAATATTTCGTTTCGCGGTTGTTGTGTGTGACAAAGAAACGCGCGCCCGTCATGCGCGCGTAATGATCGCCTTGCCAGTAATCATCCTGCTTGATCGTGACGTTATTCGACTTGCACTCCACGATGATCAAGGCATTGCCGTTGGCGGCTTTATCCTGCGCGGTACGCCAGATAATGAAATCGGCGCGGGCCTGACCGGAGCCGCGCCCCGTGACGCTTTCCTCTTCGGCAATCTGATCGAGCGCAAAGCCATACTCATTGACCAGGATGCACAGATACTCCTGCCGCACTTTTTCTTCGGGCGTCTCGTTATACCACTTCTGACGAATATGGCTCCAAATCTTGCCATCCTGGCGTTGGACTTCTAAAAGAGGGGAAATTGCTGTTGCCGTTGGCTTGTTGGCAGTGCGGCCCATGTAATCCTCGCGAGGTGCTCGAATCAAGATGCGGCAAGTATAGCGAGAATGAAGACGCGGGTCAAACGGGGGAAGATGCCCCTGCCCATGTTGGCGCACAGAGCGAGAGTGGTCAAGTGCCCTCCCCCAAACTTGGGGGAGGGGCAGGGTAGGGGCTTTTGCTCGGCTCTGCGTTCGATCTCGATCCCGTTGAATTTGTGGCAAGTGAATGGGTCTGTCAATGTGGCGGCCCCCCTATGCCAACGCACAGATCGAGGGTGGACAAGTGCCCTCCCTCAAAATTGGGGGAGGGACAGAGTAGGGGGGCTTTTGATCGGCCTTAATGCTGGCAAGCCGCCGCGATTTCTTTCAGCACATTGTCCAAATCATGCTCCACACGTTCGTTCGTGAAGCGAATGATTCGATAGCCGAACTTTTCAAAATGCTGCGTTCGATCTTGATCTCGTTGAATTTGCCGCAAGTGAATGGGGCCGTCCAGTTCGACAATCAAGCGACAGGCCGGACAGCAGAAATCCGCGATGAACTGTCCCAGTGGATGCTGCCGTCGGAATTTATAACCGTTCAATTGATGACCGCGCAAGCGTGCCCACAACACTGCTTCAGCGGGGGTTGGATTGTGCCGAAGTTCTTTGGCACGTTGATCGATCTCGGCGGTCGTGCCGCGAATGCGGGTGGTCCGTTTGATGTCTGGGCGCATGATGAGTGTCGCGAATCTAAGCGGTAGGTGGGGTGGAATGCTGGCAAGTATAGCGAGAATGAAGGCGGGGGTCAAACAACGGCGGCCCCCACCTAACCTCCCCCGTTCGAACAAAAACAAATGCGTTCGACAGGGGAGGAACACACTCCTTCCCCTGTTCGGATGCTTCTCTGAACGGGGGAAGGTCGGGAAGGGGGTAAAAGAATCTACTTCACCATCCCCTCCCGCTTCGCCACCTGTGCGGCCTCTTCACGAGAGTGGACGTCCAACTTAGCCAGCACGGCGGAGACGTGATGATCGACGGTCTTGGGGGACAGGCTCAACCGTGCGGCGATCTCGGCGTTGCTCAACTCTTGCGCTAGCAAAGCCAGAATATCCATCTGCCGCGCCGTCAGGCCGTAGGGATTTTCGCGCGTGGTGGAGCGCGGCAAATTGCGCACGCCGGCTGCCCGCAATTTCTGCTTCACTTCTTCAATCGCGGGCTTCGCGCCCAACCGCTCGAAGATCGCCAGCGCCGCCGTCTGCGCGGCAGCATCGCCGTCGGCCAGCGCCCGCGCCTGCTCATACGGACAGTTGAGGCGCTTCCACTCCTCGGCGGCGGCGCGCCACTGGCCCGCGATCTGCAACGCGAAGGGCTTCGCTAACCAATCGGGCGGAGAAAACCGATCGCCGCCGCGCCACCGCCAGTAGGCCAACTCGCCCGCCAGCCATGGATGATGCTTCTCGATCGCCAGATCGTACACGGCGCGGACTTCGCTCAACACCCGATCGAGTCGATCGGCCCGATCGGTATCGGCGGCGAACCAGGCCGCTTCGGCGCGGAGGGCGCGCACCGGCCCCAATCGCTGCAAATTGTCGGCGCGCACGGCCAGTTGCAGGGCTTCGTCCAATGTCGATGTAGCAGCCGCGTCCGCGTCACCCCGGCGTACACGCTCGCGGCCCTGCGCCACCAGCGCCATGATACGGCTGATGACGGTGGAGCCGGGATTATTCAGCACCGTGGCCGCGATCTCGGTGGCCTGCTCCCAACGGCCCAAGTGCAATTCGATCAACGCCTGCCACGCCAGCAGGTACGAACGATGGCTGTCCAGATCGCGTTCGACGGCATAGGCTAAGCCGGTGACGGCATACTCGGCGGCGCGCGGCAACTGGTACAACTCGCCGGACGCCGAACACAGATTGGAATACATGTGGGCCACCCGCACGCTCAGCCCGGCGCGGTGCGCCCATTCGATCTTGTCTTCCAGATACGCGCAGCCGCGCTCATAGTCCAGAAACAGCCACGCCGTGCCGATGGTGACGTGAATGGCCGCCTGCACTTCGGCCGCCTCGGATTGCTCCGCCAGGTGCAGTGCCTTTTCAGCCCAACTCAATGCCTCTTCGCAATCGCGATTGACCAGACAGACGGCGGCCTGCATCCGATAGGCCAATGCCAGTTCGCGGCCCGGCGGCAGCGATTCCAGTATCTCGATGGCTTCACGGCTGACTTGCTGCGCCTCGATATTCTGCCCCACTCGATTGAGCGGCGTCATCAAATGCGCTA
>JAUQXD010000133.1 GCA_030834835.1 Thermoflexales bacterium
CCGATCTTTGGTGTGGGCTTTACGGGCACGCCGGACATCGACACGTATTTGAAGGTCGCCAATCTGTATTTGATGATGGCGGGCGAGATGGGGTTGGTGGGCGTGACGGCCTTTTTGATCGTGATGGGGACGTTGTTTGTCGGCGCCTGGCGGGCGCGGCCTGAGCGGAGCGTAGCGAAGTCGAAGGACGCGCCGCGGGCCGATCGAGCCGCGACAACCCGATCGGATGTGGAACCGATCTGGTGGGGCTTTCACGCCGCGCTGGTCGGGGCGTTGATCGGCGGGATCTTCGATCACTATTTCTTTAACCTGGACTTTCATCATTCGGTGACCCTGTTCTGGCTGTACGTGGGACTGGCGGCGGTCAGCACGCGCCTGCTGCGGTGCGACTTGTCGCCGCACGCCACACCATCGCAACCGCAATTTGGCGCAGAATCGAGCGTGTCAATGACTGAGCCGCTATGGTATAATCGCAACACTACTTTATCTGCTGCTGTCAATTCCAATTCAGTGGAGGTCGTGCATGAACATCGAGACACGTGAACTGAAGCACGTCAGCGTGGTAACGATTACGGGGCGTGTCGACAGCGCCACGGCGCCCGACGTTGAGAAAGCCCTGCAGAACTTGATCGAGGCAGACCGGCATCAAGTGGTGTTGGACCTGCACGACACCGAATACATGAGCAGCGCCGGGTTGCGGGTGCTCGTCTCGACGCTGAAGGCAGCCAAAAAGAGCGGCGGCGACTTGAAACTGGCGCAGCTGTCTGCCCGTGTGAAGGAAGTGCTGGACCTGGCCGGTTTGACGCCGGTATTCAATGTCTACGGCGACGTGGTTGAAGCGGTCGGCGCGTTCTAGGGCGGGCAAGACGATCATGGGGCAGGCTCAACGCTTGACGGTGCCAGGTCGATTTGAGTACCTGGCCCAGATTGCCGAATTTGTCACGCAGCTGGCCCGCGAAGCGGGGTTGACGGATGACGATGTGTTCCACGTCGAAATGGCCGTCGACGAAGCCTGCTCCAATGTGATCGAGCACGCGTATGCGGACAGGGTCGGTGAGATTGAGTTGACCTGCACCATCCCCGAACCCGGGCGACTGGATGTCGTCATCCACGATCACGGCAGCCCCTTTGATCCTGAAACCATCCCTGAACCGAATGTGGGCGATGGCGCCGGTCTGGATGCGATGCAAGAAGGCGGGTTGGGTCTGTACTTCATGCGGAAACTGATGGATGAAGTGCGCTTCAATTTCTCACCCGGCCACGGCAATACCTTATATATGATCAAGCGGAAGCATTCGTGAACATTCATTTTGAAGCGCGGGCGGATCAAGTCTATTGTATCGAGCCGCAGGGCCGGTTGGACGCTGTCACCGTGCCGGCGCTGGAGTCCGTGCTCGATCAGCACCTGGCCGCCAATCACGTTCGGATCGTGCTGGACATGGCGGGTGTGACGTATCTCAGCAGCAGTGGTTTGCGGGCCTTGCTGCGCGCGCGCAAAGGCGCTCAGGCCGGCGGCGGCGATGTGGTGCTGTGCAACATGACGCCGCGGGTGCGCGAAGTGTTTGAGATGATCGGCTTTACCAGTTTGTTCCAGGTATTTGACGGGGTGGCGGAAGCGTCCGCCAGTTTTACAAAATCCAGACCGGCCTGACCCTGCGCCGGTCGATTTGGCCTTAGTGGTCCGGTTAGCCTCGCGCCACAGGCCGTCAGGGCCGATCGCGCTGCCAACAAACGAAGATCGATGTTCGCAGGTTGTAGTTAGCGGTCAAACTATCAAAGGGGGTGATAGCCACACCCGACCAGACAGACGGTGCCTCGACCGTTGTTCGATGTTAACCTTCAACATTCTCTCAGGAGGAGAAACCATGTCTCACAGTCGAAAACTTTGGGCGGTCATTTCGCTATTGGCCGTAGTTGCGATGATAGCAGCTTGCGCCCCGGCCGCCGCGCCTGCTCCAACTCAGGCACCAGCCGTACCGGCTCCGGCGGCGACTCAGCCGCCCGCTGCGCCCGCTCCGGCGGCGACCGAGCCGCCCGCCATGCCGCCCGGCAATCCGTTGCAGTATGAAGCGGTCCGCCAGGCGCTCGCCATGGCCATTGACAAGCAGGCCATCGTCGACAAATTCTATCCGACCGGCTCCAGCGTCGCCAATTTCTTCACCCCGTGCGCGATTCCGGGTGGTTGCGAAGGCGATCCCTGGTACAAGTATGATCCTGAAGCCGCCAAGAAGGCGTTGGCCGACGCCGGTTACCCGAACGGCTTCGATATCAGGTTGAGCTATCGCGATGTCGTCCGCGGCTATCTACCCCAGGTGAGCAAGGTGGCGGAAGAGATTCAGGCGCAGCTTAAGAAGGTGGGCGTCAACGCTACCATCGACGTGCAAGAGGGCGGCACGTTCCTCGACAATGCCTCCAACGGCAAGCACGAAATGTTCCTGCTGGGTTGGGGCGCTGACTATCCGGATATGACCAACTTTGTAGACTCGCACTTCGGCACCGGCGCGAATGATTCGTTCGGCAAGAAGTTCGAGGACATCACGTCCGCGCTGGCCAAGGCGGCTTCGCTGGCGGATCAGGCCGAGCGCAACAAACTGTATGCCGAGGCCAACACGGCGATCAAGAAGCACGTGCCGATGATCCCGGTCGCGCACGGCGGCTCAGCCACGGTGTTTGGCGCGGATGTTACTGGCGCGCATGCCAGCCCGTTGGGTAATGAGGCGTTCAAGGTGATGGAGGCCCCCGGCAAGGATGTCTTTGTCTGGATACAGAATGCCGAACCGCTCAGCCTGTATTGCGCTGACGAAACCGACGGCGAGAGCCTGCGGGCCTGCGAGCAGATCTTCGATCCGCTCCTGTCCTATAAGATTGGCGGCACCGAAGTCGAGCCTAACCTCGCCGAAATGCCGACGCCGAATGCCGATCTAACCGAGTGGACGGTGAAGCTGCGCTCGGGCGTCAAGTTCTCGGATGGCACGGCGCTGACGGCCAAGGATGTGGTGGCTACCTTTGCAGTGCAGTGGGACAAGAATCACAAGCTCCATACAGGCAACACGGGCAACTTCGACTATTGGACGTATCTGTTCACGACCTTCCTGGAAGTCCCGCCGGCGACTGCCACCGACACCAAGTATGAGGCTCCCAACTGCGACTATGGCGGTTTGATGAAGTCGATCGAAGCGGTGGACGACACGACGGTGAAGTTCGCGCTGTGCGCGCCCGATCCGGCCTTCCCGTCGAAGATCGCTTTCAGTTCGCTGGGTATCCACTCGGCGGCGCATCTGGCCAAGACCGAAGGCAAGCCGCTGGAAGACGCGCTGGGCAGCGGCCCGTACCTGGTCAAAGAGTGGGTACGTGGCGATCATCTGACACTGGAAGCGAATCCCAACTACTGGGGCGAGCCCGCCAAGATGAAGACCGTGCTCTTCAAGTGGAACACTGAGGCGGCGGCGCGCTTGACCAGCCTGAAGGCCGGTGAAGCGACCGGCATCGACAATCCCGATCCGAATGACTTCGACGCGATCAAGGCCGATTCGACGTTGACGCTGTATCCGCGCGTGGCGTTGACCATCTTCTACATCGGCCTGAACAACGACGTTAAGCCTTAACGACAGTGTTGGCCGCTGCGACGGCTAACTGAAGTGAATGGGTGGGGTCTATGTGCCCCACCCATTCACTATCTGCTCAGTGTGCGCTGCCTGTCGCGCGCGGGCGTAGGGAAAGCTCCATGGCACGTTTTTTGCTGCGCCGTTTGCTGCTCATCATCCCGGTGTTGTTGGGTATTATCTTTGTGACGTTTGTCCTGGTGCGGTCCATTCCAGGCGATCCGTGCACGGCCATGCTCGGCGAAAAGGCCACCAAACAGGGTTGCGCGTCATTCATGGAACGCTTTGGTCTGAATGACAACGTCGCTGTACAGTTCACCCGCTACATCTCAGGTCTACTCAGTGGCGACCTCGGTAACTCGATTAAGTTTGGGCGCCCCGTCTTTGACATCCTGCTGGAACGGCTGCCGATGACGCTGGAATTGGCGATCGGGGCCTTGTTGTTTGCTCTGCTGGTTGGTGTACCGCTGGGCATTATCTCGGCGTCTCGCCACAATACGCCCGTCGATGCTATCACCATGATCGGCGCGAACATCGGCGTCTCCATGCCGATCTTCTGGCTGGGTCTGTTATTGGCCGCTTTCTTCGGCGTGGCCCTGAAAGACACCGCTCTGCAACTACCCACCGGTAGCCGCCTCAGCGCCGCCGTGACGATTCCGCCGCTGGCTGTGACCTGGGGACTGCAAGATCTGTCAGGCTTCCCAAAAACAGTCGTCACATTTCTATCCAATACCGTTACCTTCAACGCGCTGGTGACGGGCAACTGGAAGGTGCTGGGCGACGCCGTGCGGCATTTGATTCTGCCGTCGATCGCGCTGGGCACCATCCCCATGTCGATCATTGCGCGCATCACCCGCTCGAATTTGCTGGACGTGATGGGCCTGGACTACATCCGCACGGCGCGCGCCAAAGGCGTGATCGAGCGAGTGGTCGTCTTCAAGCACGCCATGCGCAACGCAATGCTGCCGCTGGTTACCATCGTCGGTCTGCAATTCGGGGCTTTGCTGGGCGGGGCGGTGCTGACCGAGACCGTCTTTGGCCTGCCGGGCGTGGGCAAGTTTCTGGTCGAATCGATCTTTGCCCGCGACTATCCGGTGGTGCAAGGTTTTACGTTGTCCATTGCGATGATTTTTGTAACCGTCAATTTGCTGGTCGATATTTCTTACGCCTACCTCGATCCGCGAGTGCGGCTTGGTTAGCGGACGATTAGAACCAAACGAGGCCGTGCGGAGTACTTATGCAGACAACGGATGCCCTGACGATCGTCGATCCACAATCGCTGGAGCCGCCCAGCAGCCTGTTGCGGACCACTCTGCGGCGGCTGTTACACAACCGATCGGCCCAGCTGGGCCTGGTGATCTTGTCGATACTGTTGGTGGTGGCGGTGTTTGCGCCTGTGATCGCCACGCATGACCCGATCGATTTCACCGATCCCGGCAACAAGACGCGCAGCACGCCGTGCATCCATCTGCTGGGGTGTCCGGCCACGCAGACTCAATATCTGTTTGGACTGGATGGCAACGGGCGCGATCTGTTTAGCCGGGTAGTCTACGCGACGCAGGTTTCATTATTCATCGGCATCTCGACCGTGACGTTTGCGATCGTGATCGGGACGCTGATCGGAGCGCTCGCCGGCTATATTGGCGGCTGGTTCGATAACATCATCATGCGTTTTATGGATGTGCTGCTGGCGTTTCCGAGCCTGTTATTGGCGATTGCACTGGTGGCGATTCTGCGCCCGATCATTCTGGGCGGCAACCTGTCGCCGCTGGTTCCGGCGCTGTTCTCGATCGGTTTTGTGTCGATTCCGGTGTATGCGCGGATCGTGCGGGCCAGCGTGATTTCGATTAAGGAGCAGGACTTCGTCTCGGCCGATCGGGCCTTAGGCTCCTCACCGGGCCGTCTGTTGTTCCGGCGCATTTTGCCTAACGCGCTGACGCCGCTGATTGTGCAGGGCACGCTGGGGATTGCCAGCGGTATTCTGGATGCGGCGGCGCTGGGCTTTCTGGGGTTGGGCCAGCAGCCGCCTTACCCCGAATGGGGCACGATGCTGGGCATTGAACGCAACAGCGTGTTCAATGCGCCGCACCTGTTGATCTTTCCCGGTGTGTCGATCATGATCACCGTGCTGGCGTTCAACTTGCTGGGTGACGGATTGCGCGATGCGCTTGATCCGCGCCTGTATCGCTAACCTTCTAATCAAAGCGACGACTATGGCGCAACCTTCTTTGAGGACCAACGACAAAGCCGCAGGGCCGGGCGAGATGCTGTTGGAGATTCGCGATCTCCAGACCAGTTTCTACACGCGCGACGGCGTGGTGAAGGCCGTCGACGGCGTCAACCTCTATGTCAAGCGCGGCGAGGTGTTGGGTCTGGTCGGTGAATCGGGCTGCGGCAAGAGTGTCACGTCGCTGTCCATTTTGCGGCTGGTCAGTCAGCCGGGCAAGATCGACGGCGGCGAGATTCTGTTTGAAGGCAGCAACCTGCTCGAGCTCAGCACCGGCGAGATGACTAAGATTCGTGGTGATCGCATCGCGATGATTTTTCAGCAGCCGCAGTCGTCGCTCAACCCGGTGTTTAAGGTGGGCGATCAACTGGCCGAGGTGCTGCAGATCCATCAGGGCATGAATAAGAAACAGGGCTGGGCGCGCGCGGTTGAACTGTTGGAGCAGGTGGGTATTCCTGATCCGCAGCGGCGCGTCAACGCCTATCCGCACGAGTTGTCCGGCGGCATGGCGCAACGTGTGATGATCGCCATGGCGTTAGCCAGCAAGCCCGATCTGCTGATCGCCGATGAACCGACCACGGCGCTGGATGTGACGATTCAGGCGCAAATCCTCGATCTGATGCGGCAGCTGAAGAAAGAGTATGAGGCGGCCATCATCCTGATTACCCACGATCTGGGCGTCGTCGCCGAGATGGCCAATCGGATTGCGGTGATGTACGCAGGTCAGATCGTCGAAGAAGCGGCGACTGATGAACTCTTCAGAGATCCGAGGCATCCATACACGCAGGGCCTGATCGGCTCGATCCCGGTGTTGGGCGAAATCAAAGACGAGTTGGATGTGATTCCGGGCAACGTGCCGAACCTGATCGGTCTGCCCGCCGGCTGCCGGTTTGCGCCGCGCTGCCGGGCGCGCGTGGCGAATAATCTCGAAATTTGCACCCAGACCATGCCGGAACTCATCCCGGTGGGGTTGCAGCATACGGCGCGGTGCTGGCTGTATGAGTGATTGAGGCGAACAACGCATGCGAGTATCTTCACGCCAGGCTGACAATTCTGCCCATTTTGAGTGGTCAATGACGGACAATACGACGGTGGATAACCTGATCGAGGTTGAAAACCTGACGAAGTATTTTCCCGTGCGCGGCGGCGTCCTACAGCGCACGATCGCTCAGGTGAAGGCCGTCGAAGGGGTGAACTTTGCCGTGCGGCGCGGCGAGACGCTGGGCC
>JAUQXD010001274.1 GCA_030834835.1 Thermoflexales bacterium
TAGATATTTAGGCGTTCGAGTTCATTGGCGAAATCACATGCTTGTTCAAAGTCGCTCAGCCAATCAGCGCACCCTGGAACGCCATAATCAACTGCGTAGCGCAGATTAGCTGTTATTTGAGGGATTACATCATGATGCCGCGCCCATTCTACAAACACGGAAACTCTGTGTGGAAGGGCGACTCTCTCTAAGACATCTATAGAGGGATAACGAGCCTGCGACAGTAGACTAGCCGCCGCAACCTCCTCGGCTGTTAGCTTTGGAATCACGTGAATTTCACGCATCAACCAGAGCAGCCTCTTAGAATCATTTCACATACCTCTTGAGAAGTGCCTTCGCACTGCCAAATATTGATGGGGGAATTCCCCAACGTCGTGGCGATTGCCAGTCGCTGGCTGCGTATGACCTCATCATCTAGTGAGGGCATTGCATACCCGGCCCTTAGAAATGGGCCGTATAAGCCATGTATGTCCTCTGATAGAATTGCAAACAGATCATATAGGGCGCTATCGAGATGATGACGCCGGAACTGAGATATGCCGTTCGTGAGTCTGACAAAAACTATATGCCTAATGGGTAGTGCACCGATTTGGGTGACTCGTGATTCAAACGAAAATTTGTGTGTGGCTATAGAGTCATGTGTAACGTTGCGGAACTTGATGCCAAGATGATCGAGGCCGAAATAATTCAAGACATCCGGTCTCAGTGTAAGTACTGTGTTGCCACCAACCCACGCAATCGTCCCGTCGTTTTGACGTGAAACTAACGCACGCTCGTCATTCAAGTAGGATGCGTTAAACTCCGAACATAATCGGGCTGTAACAACTGACTTCCCCGCTGCAGCTCCTCCCAGAATTAATACAGCATTGGTTCCGCAGACTACACCCCCGCAATGTATCGAAAACAACCCTAGTTCTTGATACATCCGTGCAAAAAATTGAACGGCGTTAAATACAAGAGTCAATTCTTCAAAATCGCGCCCGAGTAAGCCAGTTACATAAAGGCAACGATGCGTCCAATCGAACTCGGCGATCGGACCAGCGGTTGTCTCAACAAAATGAATCTCATAAACTGGAGATTGTTGCCAATGAGCAGAGTCCTCCCACTGCACAACGTCAGATATGTATTGGACGTTGGGTAAATGGTGCCGAACAAAAGGATCCGTTTGCAAGAATTGGACAAGGCGAGCTGAATTCGTCCTAAATCTTAGCAATGCCGAGTGAGACAGTAAACCTACTAGATGTTCTTCGGCAGCACTCATTCTTGCGAATATCTCCATTTGACGAATTCTGGAACTTCGAGTGACGGAAACGCCTCTCTTAGATCGTCTCGAAATGGCGTGTCATCAAATAGTGGTTGGAAAATATAATAACTCGAAAGTATCGTGTCCAGATTTTTGCCTTGGTTGACTTCGTTTTTGACCAGCCGCAAAATCTCGGTCTTCCACTTTCTATATAACAATAAATTGGCAGTATGAAGGAGCGCACCCGAATCGGCACCGTTTGAGATCAGGCTCGAATTATGGAAGTGATGAACATACACCGATGATGTTTTAGCGACTATTCCGCCCTGTGTCCCAACGCGCCAGCACAGATCCACGTCCTCTGCTCCATAGCGGACGAACATTGCATCCGCTACTCCACCAGATTGTCGTATGAAATCGGCATCTAGCAGCGCGCAGCAAGAGCTGGAAAACACTGGCGGGCATTTCAGGCGTGTGAGTCCCGTAGAATTTGCCGCACAAAAGGCAGCATCAAACTCGTCAATGCTAAGGCCGTGGGAAAAAATACGGAATTGTTCCAGTGGCGTAAGCTTCGCGTACTCACACTTAGTTTTCAACCAAACTTCTCTGCTACTAGCTGCACTGACTGGATGCCGATTGGTTTCACTGAATTTCATGGGCGTCAGAATTTTGATTGTCTTATCAGCCTCAAAAATATCTACAAGTCGAGTTAGCCAACCGTGAGGCACAAGAACATCGCTATCGATAAGACAGATCATGTTTTCTGCGGCAACTGCAACTCCTTGGAGATTTGCGCGCGCGGGGCCCATATTGATTTCGTTTTCGATAAGCCGAATTCGGGGGTCGTCCAAGGCAACGCCTCGCAGATATTCTTGGGCGGCCTTACAAGAACCATTATTGATAATGATCAGTTCAAACTCACAAGTCGTATTCTGCAATAGAGTCGTCAAACAAAGGTTGACGTGCTCTAGCGCATTCCACACTTTCATAACAATGCTGATTCTGGGCATGGTTCTTGGTGACCCTGATGCCTGTGGGCGCGTCGGCCTCAAGCCGTGCTATTCTATCTGCCGCCCACTTGCTTGATCAATATGTCGTAAAACATAGCAGCAATCTTGGAGTAACTAAAGTCTCGTCTGACCCTCTTTGCTGCCCGACTCCCCAAATACTTGCAAAACGCTTGGTTTTCTAGCAAATCTAATACAGCGATGGCAATAGCGTCTGAGTCCGCTGGAGGCACTAAGAGTCCTGTTTCGCGATTTTCGATTAACTCGGCGAGCCCGCCGACTGAGGACGCAACCACGGTGCAGCCACACGCCATTGCTTCAAGGGCAACATTGCCAAATGTTTCGTAAAGACTAGGAATCACCACAATTTCAGATTGAAAGTATTCGGAAACTAGATCAGGAAGAGCTAGCCAATCCTTGACTTCCAAATTGAGTGGGAAATTCGCTTGTGCTTCTTGGAGCAATCTGACAACTTGCTCTTCACCATGCCCCCCAACGAACAGAAATCGAGTTTGCGGCTTCCGAGCAAGTATTTTCGGCATTGCATTCAGTAGATGATGGACACCTTTTCCTGTTATATACCTTCCTACAAATAGGATTCTTTCTTGCCTTATCGGAAGTGCTGCTCGTTCGTGAAAAAATATCGGGTGAAGCGGATTGGGCAAATATCTGGTCTTCTGGGGCGGTAAACTGTAGCGGCTTGCAACTCGCGCCATTTCGGAGTGGCCAGCCACAAGAATAAGGTCGGACGCGCTTATGATCGCATCTTGAAGTCGCGCCTTTCGGGCGCTAAATGAGCCTGGTACATAACTTGACTCTTCATAGTAGTCGGAGCGGCTACTGTACACAATCGATTTATCGAGGTTAGTTGATAAGTATATTGCGAATTCGGCAAATCCTCGCCCATTAACGTACACGATGTCGTAATCGTATACGTTGAGTGCTCTCACCAAGTCTTCAGGTTGACACAGCGGGTAGCGACACCAGTAGACTCGATAATTGCGGCGAAAGTCTATTTCAAGAAGGCATTCAGTGACATAGTCAGCACGTCTGTGAGATAATACGTCAATTCTGCACGCCTGCAGCAATAGTCCTTCAACAATTGCTTCAAGCGATCTACTCAGTCCGCCCCATTCTTTGGGTGGATATTCATCACAACATATCAATAGAGACAGTTTGTGAGTACTTGTCATCTCGTACTCCAAGTAATCAAGTATACAAGCAATCTCGTTGCGTGAGTTGAGTGATTCGTAGTGCCTCAACCCAATCTCTTAACCTCACGTGAATTATACCGCTAAGGCTTGTGAATGTTGCAATTGTCCCGGCTATTACGTCGGCAGAGGGCAAGTTGGCTTAGGAAACGGCCTGATACTGGTCGTTCCCCGAGCAGGTGGACTAATAATTGAGACATAGTACACTGTCTTAAGGAGACATCAAAAACACCTAGAGTCGAAAGATCTATACCCGCGAGTTCAGGCTGGAATCGCTCGAAGTGGTGAAGGCAAGTGGCTAATCGAACTCACAAAGCGGGAGTAACCTCGTGCTGAGCCTATAAACGCGATTCCACTGGTGTCTTGACGAATGGGTCCAGCTAAATGAATGGGCGCAATGCGTAGCGGGATCGCCGAGTCCGTACAAACTAAGAATGACAATGTTGTCCGTACCCTATATCCCAACCTTGATGTATCACAGCGTTGATGAGGCACTCACCGCTAAGATTGTTGTACCTCCCACTTTGTTTCGTGAACATATGCGAGCGCTCAGTGCAATGGGGTATCATACAATTTCGATAGATCGGTACTCTGAGATAGTATATGGCAGAAAGGCCGATTCGGGTAAAACGGTCTTGCTAACCTTTGATGATGGATATGAAGATTTTTACACAACAACTTGGCCGATTTTACAGGAATATGGGGCCACGGCTACGGTTTTTCTTCTGAGCAGTTATGCCGGTCAGTTGAATTGGTGGAATCACAAAGCCAACTACCTGAAGCGACACCTGTCTTGGGCGCAAATAATTCAACTAAAGCGAGAAGGTGTGTCATTCGGTGCACACTCAACTGATCATCAAAATTTCGCAAAACTCAATGGTAGTCAGATCTTGAATGATCTTGAAATCAGTAAGCGCGAGATTGAGCACTGGTTGGATCAGCCAATTACAGCGTTCAGCTATCCCTATGGCGACTTCAATGATCGTGCCGTCGATATAGTTCAACGGCTTTTCAAGCTTGCGTTCTCAGTTGATCAAGGGTCTATTGATTATAGAAATTCACCATATACTATCAATCGGCTATCCGTTAATCGGGCTTGGACAGCGGACGATTTGATATCCAATTTAGCAAAGATGGATAAAGATGATGTCCCCCGAGAAAGTGAACCAATAGTTAAGCCATAGTACATTCTCCTGAGGTGGAATGCGAATGTTGTCAATGTGCGGCCATACCAGCGCTCGTAATCTTACGGGCCGATTGGTGCGTAGTCCGTCGGGGTCACTACAAAGCATTGGTATAGGCTTTCAGAGGTGCTGCTCCGCGCCCATTCCCAATACGGTCACAAATGGGGCAGATGGGGTGGGATGATCCCTAAAACTAAGTATCTCCCCAATTTGCCCCTTTCCCCCATCTATGCCACAATGACATCATGCTCGTTGCAGGTCAAGTCAAAGCATAGCGAGGAATTCAATGGCAACGCAGGAAATTGCCGCCGATGAAAGCGATAAACAGGAATCAGAGTTCATGTTAGCCGAATACTCAACGCTCCGCGAACTAAGGTTGAGTTTGGACTCTTTAGGCGAGAATCGCGTAAACTTCTACATGGCCGCTATCTCTGGTTCAATAGTGGGCCTTGCTCTCATCAATCAACTATCCACATATCCAGATATTGTCTATTTTATTGACGGCACGATTATCGTGGCGTTGTTTTTATTCGGCCTGATAACGTTTGCGAGAATGGTGGAACGAAACGTACGCATCATTTCGTACACAAGAGGAATGAATCGTATCCGACGATACTTTGCCGACAAGCATCCTAATATCCAGCCGTATCTCTGGCTACCTATCACTGATGATGTGCCCTCGTTTAACTACAAATCGATTAATCTCCAGAAGAGGAAATTAAGCCTTAGCGGGCTTACCCCAATGGTTGGTGTGATCAACAGCATCATAGCAACGGCCGGAATCGTGATTCTAACAAGAGTAGTTCTTGACGCATCGACAACCGGGGCATTACTCGCAGGAATGCTGGCCTTCATGATAATGACCTTCTTGCAATATCGATACCTAGCAAGTCGAATGAGCAGGGCAAAGACACTTGCAGAGGTTCGGTTTCCACCACAAAGTAAAGATCAGAATTGGGCAAAATAAGTGCGTCGTTGAAACGCACCCAACACAGCGCGATGCCGACGTACCCAGCTGCGCGTGAGCGCTGTTTTTGACAGTTGGCATTTAAGTGGGTGGCAGACGGATGACTGTAGCGCATGATATTTCCGTTGGTACGTTGGCTCTTTGTCAGAGCGCCCGCTGTCGTTAAGTGCGATTGTCGCCAGACCTATGAAACGCGGGGTGACTTCGTCCCTCGATGTGCGAGGCGCCCTTGCTCCCCCGTCAGATTACTAGCCCTCCGTTGAAGCTTTTATCCGCAACGGCGTATGATATTTCGTTTGCGGAGCTTCATTATGAGGTGCCTCGTTTGCGCTGAGCGTAGTTGTTTCTCAACACAGTCTATAACCGCCGCCCAACCCGGCGTGGTGTGTCCTGATAAATCATCGTCTGCTTGCTGGTGAAAGTCCAGTCCTGGTAAGGGTCAGGCCGCCAGGTAGCCGGCAACCCATGTAGCCGGGCGACTGGCTGTGTTGAAGCGTTGCCGAAGGTCCCTGAGAAAGGGCAGCCAAGCAGCAATCCGTAATATAAAATGAAACTTGCAGCCCCGACCTGTTAGCCCCGCAAGGGGAGCAAGAGAGCCGAGCCTGTCACGCATAGCGAAGGCAATAGAAGCGGTGGACGGACGCTGGATGTCCACAGAACCTGAGCTGCAGCCGCGAAGAACTCTCCGCGGTAGGGAGTGCTAATCGCGGCGAAATTGTAAGGTCAAATCAGCTGGTCAGCGGCGGCTGATGCCGTGGCAGTTGGGTGGTGCTGTCTTCTCATGAAAGGAGATTCATCATGAATGCTGAAACGCGCGAAGTGCTTACCAAATTCGTGAATGCTACCCATGAGTTAGAGTCATGGGAATTCATTGCCAATCTAAGAAAACAGGGTGGGCCTTTTAAGGCTATTATGCACCAAAATGATGATGGTTCTTGGATGATTGAAGATGTAGGACCACATGATGCTGAGACGCGAGCCTTCCTCACGACGTTTCGGCTGTTTGTTCAGAAGAAAGAGCCAGTATCGCTCTATCGCCTTGGCCATCTGCTAGCCGATGACGATCTCTCAGACAAGTGGAAGCAGGAGTTTCAGAAATTACAAAAGTCTTTCTTGCATTATTTGAGCCAACCTGACGAGACGGTTCCCGCGAATGGAGATTTTCCTACTCGCGAACATATCATGGACATCTTTATTAACGGAAGGATTTTTCACTGGAAGCAAGAGGATAAGCGGCAAATTTATGAGAAATGGGCACGATACGGTGATGAATTTGGCGTGCTTGTGATTGCATTCAATTCCATTCTTTACACGCTTTACAATGTCATTGTCCGTATTGCTCGGATGAGCGAGGAAGCGCTAGCCGCTTAGAATTCGCTATACCAAACCGCAGCGCCCAACACGGCGTGCCGCCGGCCCGCCCAGCGGCCGAAGTTAGGCGTCAGTTTTGACGGTTGGCGATCGGGGCGGTGGCAACGCGGCTGACGCCGAGACCGTCGGGCGGCATACGTTGCTATTCACAGTCTCAGGAGATATTGCGTGAACACAGAATTCTGGACTGCCGTCGGCACTATCAGCCAAACGGCTGCTTCTGTTGTAACGATTGTGGGTATTCTCTTTATTGCTTGGCAGGTTTCCGACACTCGTAGGTTCACAAAGTCGCAATTGCTAAACGATCTTGAGAAGGAGTCGAAAGAGTATCGTCAAGTCTACATGATGATAACTAGCTTGTGGAAAGCCACGCAAGAAGTCTCTCTACAAGAAGATCAACTGTATGACATCTTCGATTGCTTAGGCTTTTTCGAAAGGATCAAAATACTGCTCGACAACCGAGTAATTGATATGCCAACAGTCGATCGCCTTTTCGGTTATCGCTTCTTCCTTCTTGTGAACAATTCCTACGTCCAGAAGTTCGCACTCTATCCAGACGGCCACGACTTTACTACAGTTTTCGCCCTGCACAAGCAGTGGACCCAATATCGCCAGTTGCATGGAGGGGAAATCGCGGACAAGGAAACCAATCTTCCTTTGTTCAACCCGAAGGCATACGATGAGTTTGTTGCATCGTATCTTAAAAGAAAGTGAACGTCGAGCCATCGTGCCGCTCAACAGGTGTGCATCCGCCCCGCCCATCTGCCGAGGTTAGGGGCTACTTTTGACGGTTGTCGAGCGTGTCGGTGGTGGGCGGTTGAAACGCGAGCGTTGGGCACTGACCAAATCTATTCACACCCGAAAGGAGATTTTCTGCGTTGGATATTCCACGGATCTTCAACATCACTGAGAGTGCTCACCGCATCCACAACCCGATCACACCCGAAAAGCTCGCCACTCTCGGCGCGGCGCTGCGTCTGGAATCGGGGACCCGAGTGCTCGATCTCGGCAGCGGTTCGGGGGAGATGCTGTGCACTTGGGCACGCGATTACGGCGTCATCGCCACCGGCATCGACCTGAGCCAGTTGTTCACCGAGCAAGCGAAACTCCGCGCTGAAGAACTCGGCGTCGCCGATCAAGTCAGGTTCATCCATGGCGATGCTGCCGTCTACGTCGCTGACGAGAAGGCCGGCGTGGCAGCCTTTCTCGGTGCCACGTGGATCGGCGGGGGAGTCGCCGGCACCGTCGATCTTCTGGTGCAGAGCCTCCGCCCCGGAGGGATCATCCTCAGCGGCGAGCCTTACTGGCAGCAGTTACCGCCGACGGAAGATGTTGTCAAGGGATGTCTGGCCCACTCCATCTCCGATTTTCTCACGCTTCCAGAACTTCTCGCGTCTTTCGGCCACCTTGGCTATGACGTCGTTGAAATGGTTCTGGCTGACCAGGACGGCTGGGACAGATACGAGGCGGCCAAATGGCTCACCATGCGCCGCTGGCTTGAAGCCAATCCCGGCGACGAGTTAGCCAAAGAGGTGCGAGCCCAACTGACCTCGGAACCCGGGCGCTACGCCGCTTACACGCGTGAATACCTGGGCTGGGGGGTGTTTGCGCTGATGCCGCGGCGATGAGGAGATTACCGGACGACTCAGAAAGTGGGGAAAATCCAATCATGCCTGACAACTCATTCAAGCCGACGTCGCTTCGCGGCGCGGCTTAATTCGGGCGTTAGCCCGCC
>JAUQXD010001275.1 GCA_030834835.1 Thermoflexales bacterium
TCCGATCGGCAGCGGCATGGTCGAGAGCGCCTGCAAACAATTTCGGGCACGCTTGGCCGGCTCGGGCATGCGTTGGTCACGCGTCGGGCTGGAACGTCTGCTGCCCATTCGCGCCGCGATCATGGGCCATCGCTTCGATGAGCTATGGCAAAAGGTCTATCATCTGCCCCCAAACTGAAATGCACCGACTCGGCCCGCCGCCCCCTGTTTGATTGATCGCGGGGCGGCGTGCTGGCTAATTGAGGTCTAGCGATTGGGCACAGTGTAACTGGCGTTGGTATCAGTCGTGCCGCTCCCGGTGTGCGACATACTTACGATGGCGACTATCGGATGATTGGAATTTGAGGTGATGACGGCGCTGCCTGAAAAGTTGCCCGGCATATTGCTACCCGAATAGTTTAACATCCACACTCGATTCGGCTCAAGGCCGGTGATAGTTTGTGGATTGCCGACCGGATTGCCCAATCGATCATAGTACGTCACGGTGACATTCGCGTTGCTGGAGCTGGTGTTCTGGACGCTGATGCCGCTATTCCACGTTTGACCCATTACATAGTTGCCATACAACTCGGGCACATACGCCGTTGTAGTGCCGCTCAGCGGCGCGTCCGTGATGAGCTGCTGTGGACTGCCCGACTCATAAATCAAAGTTACAACTGGCGCGGGCGGATTGGTCGTTCTAACCACCGCCGCCCCCACAAAACCATCGGATACGTTTAGAGCACCAAAAACTACCGTCGCGTTAGGACTCAGGTTGGTCGACGCTCCACAGCCAATGGTCGGTGTTCCGACCGTCGGATAACAATCCACGCTCACCGTGGTCGATCCCGATCCCACATTCATGATTGCCAGGCCCGTGGTCATCCCATAACGGTTCTTTTTGGCGAGCGGCACAAAGTTTTGTGTTGCGCCGGAACTGAAGGCTGTGTAGGTGGCGCGATAATTCGAAGTCGCTCATCCTGCTCGCGTACGGTAACCGCCAGGGGCTGCGCGTTCGAGGATACGATCCGGGCGGAACACCGCGCCGTGGCGCTGGTGCATTTCTCGGGGTGAATCAGCACCGTCGAGGCGTTCGGCGCAAGCGGGTAAGGGTCGACTGTGCCAATCACGCCGCCGCCCACCACGTCGTAGAACTGAACGTTGGCAATGGTGTCGGCCAGACCCGCATTGGCAATCTCGATGCGCGAGGTCCGTCCGTAGCGGTGATGCTTGATCAGCGGCAGAAAGACGGTGGCGCCGGTCTTTTCCCAGCCCGGCGAGGCATTGCTCGTCGACGCCGCGATGCCGTTGTATTCATTCAGTTCCGTTCCATCGGCATTACGCTCGCGCGCCACGACGGCGATGTCCTCACTTGATACGACCAGGGCCGAACCGTCAAACACGCCGAGCACCATCACTTCCAACGAGTTGCGCGCCGGAACGGAATCCGTCTGTTGGCGATTCACGCTGCCGTCGCGGTTAAAGAAGGTAGTGGTGACTTTAGCCTGATAGGTGGAGCTGCTGTTCCAGATAATGATCCGACTGCACCAGCCGCCATTCGTATTGCGGATGTAGGGCAGCCAGACCGGAAACAGGCTCACATACGTCACTTGCCCAGCAACTACGTCGTGCTCACCCAGGTTACCGGGGACATCGGTCGTGACTGTGTAATGTCCTGGCGTCACATCCGTCGTGCCCCAGTTCTCGACGAGAATGTCATCAGGCTTAAGCGCAGCGCTATTGTAAGTCACGCTCGTACCATATCCCGAGGTCGCCTGCTTTTGCAAACCTGTGACAGTTACGTTTGGATAGGTTGAGCCGTCGGCGTACGTGACTTTGCCGATGACAGTTCCGGTATTGCCGTTGTAAGGGGTCAACCATAGTTGCGAACCGCAAGCGGATCGTTTAGCGCTTTTCCGCAAGCGCATCGTTAAGTCTGTCTAAGTCGAGCACCGCAAGCGCCTCGTTAAGTGTTTGATCTGATGCACCGCACGCAGAGGGCGGGCAGATTGTAACCAAGCAATCACGCGTATAGTTGGCTTTGTGGTAGCCGCACGGCGGTCGTTCTACAGGAGGACAACTATGCGCAACGAACTGTCTGACCGCCAAGCCGCAATTCGACGCCGCTTGGCGGGTGAGAATGTCGAATCGATTTGCCGCAGTGTGCAGCGGTCGGAGGTGTGGTTTCACAAATGGTGGCAACGCTACTTGGCGCAAGGGCCGGAAGGGTTGTACGACATCAGTCGCGCCAATCATCAGGTCGTCAATCGCACGCCGCCCCACATCGAACGCGTGGTCATCAGCATTCGACGCCGGTTGGCGGCACGGGCCACGCCCCAGACGCGCTACAGTCTGGTCGGGGCCGCGACGATTCGTGCGGAGTTGAAGGCGTTGGGGCATTCGCCGTTGCCCGCGTTGCGGACCATCGAGGCGATTATCGCGCGTGCCGGCCTGACCTGTCCACCCTTGCGCCTGGCACGCCGCCTGGCGCACAGCGACTATCCCAGTCCCGCGGCGCGCGATTCGAACGAACTGCACCAGGTCGATCTGGTCGGCCCGCGCCATCTGTATCGCGACTCGACCGACTACCACTTTGTCATCTGTCGCGATGTGTTCGATGGCGCGGTGTATATGGAGTTGACCACCAGCCGCGACATGAGCACGATCATCACCTGTCTGATCCACGCGTGGCAGCACTTGGGCTTGCCCGAGCGCGTGCAATTTGATAACGGGCGAGAATTCTGTGGGTTTGGTCGGGCCGCCCGCTGGCTGAGTCGCGTGATCCGCTTTTGCCTGCGAGTCGGCGTGGAGGCGGTCTTCATTCCCAGGGACCGCCCGCAACGCAATGGGGCCGTCGAACACTTCAATGGATGGTTTCAACCGTTGTTGTTGGGGCGTCACTTGCACCGTCCCGCCGATGTGCGACGCGAACTGCGGCATGTGATGCACGCGGCCAACGAACAGCACATTCGACCACCCCTGGGGTACAAGACCGCCGTGCAGTATCGGCGCGGTAAGCGCTTGCGCAAACTGCCCGCCCAGTTCTCGCTGGATACCGAACAACTGCCTTTGGCCGCAGGCAAAGTGACGTTCATTCGCCTGGTCTCGACGGAAGGTCGGATTGACATCTTGGAGCAAGACTTCACCGCCGGCAAGCGGCTCAAGTTCCAATGGGTCAAGGCCACGTTGGATACCCAACTTCAACGGCTGAAGATCTATCATACGGGCCGCCTGATCACGTCGTTTGCCTATTCGCTCCGCAAGGATTGAGCGACCACTTAACGATCTGCCTGCGGTTACCACGATCGCAACCTAAACGATCCGCTTGTGGAGCGAATGATCAAAAACTATGCGCACATGCACCTGCGGTTCGCAAGTAAGATAGATGACCACGGCGTGATTATAGCAGCGAGGTCAAACCCAAATGGCAAGTATGTCGTGAATTTTGATAAGGTTCCGTGAGAAAAATACACGGGTGAATTCCACCGAGGTCAAGTTGGCTGGAAGTCGGGTTCGGTGGAAGCCACCGGGGTCGGTTTGGCTGGAAACTGAGGCTGGTGGAATCCACCGAGAGCAGTTTGGCTGGGAACCGGGTCTGGTGGACCCCACCGGGGTCAAGTTGGCTGGAACCCGGGTCTGGTGGACCCCACCGGGGTCAAGTTGGCTGAAAACTGAGGCTGGTGGAATTCACCAGGATTGGTTTGGCTGGAAACCAGGTCTGGTGGAAGCCACCGGGGTCAAGTTGGCTGGAAACCGGGGCTGGTGGAAGCCACCGGGGTCAAGTTGGCTGGAAACTGAGCGCGAGAAATCTTCTTGGGGTCGCGCTGGCTGGAAACTGAGGCTGGTGGAGTTTAGCGTTGACGCGGGGCAAGTGCGGGGCTATACTACGGGCGGATAAAAATACGCGCTA
>JAUQXD010001276.1 GCA_030834835.1 Thermoflexales bacterium
TTGACGGTTAAGCCATAGATTCAGTATTTCCTCATAGGGCCGCATGTCTTCCAGGGGACATGCGGCCCTACTCGTATAAGGGTTGTGATTTGCCGGCCTGGGTGGTCATGGTTATACTCACGCTTGCTGCGGCCCACGGCACTCGTCCGGTGGATGCAGCCGCAGCAGCCTGCCTATGCCCGACCCAATCCGCACCACCTTGCGCCGCTGGCTTCAAGTTGTCGGTCAGCCGTGCTTGTTCACCATCATCTCGGAAACGGCAGGAACGCTCTATGTCGAGTCTCTACGAGCGCTTCGGGCTGAACTACATTTCGAGGTTTTCGACTTAGCCTGGTGAGGCCTCAAGCGCGTGGATTTGGGTGGTTCAGCCGCTGGCAAGTTCTCAGAAGAAGGGTATCGGGTGAAACTGATCTGATGGTCATTACTCAAGCCCTGCGTGATCATTTCAGTTACGATCTGAAACTCGCTTGCCTCAACCCGTCGCGAACCTCACGACTTTTGGAGCTAACCGCTGTCTGCGAAGAGTTGATCAGGCGCTTAGTCCACCAGCAATCCGCGCAGCGTTTCAATTTCACACACGGTGACGCCGCACTTGGCTAGATAGGCCGTCAGCCCGCCGTGGCCTTGCTCGATCTGCTCAAAGGCGGCCTGAAGATATTCCTCGCGAGCGCTGAGCGAAGCGCGGACATTCTCGATCTGCAAGCGACCGAACGAGAAGATTTTCAGCAGGCCCACCATGCGCGGGGTCAATAATCCGAAGTGGTGGTTGGTTTCCAGATAATCTTGAACGATCGCCACTGGCTCTACGCCCACGGCCTGTTCCACCAGCGCACACATGAAGCCGGTGCGATCTTTACCGGCGCGGCAATGAATCAGTACGGGATACGCCTCGGCGTTGAGGAGAACCTGGAAGAGGTGACGGGCTTGCGGCCACACTTCATCAGCCAGGTCGCGATACATCTGTTTGAGGATGTCCACCACTTCCTGCTCAGCGCCGCGCTTTGTCATCAACGGCTGGATCTTCTCACGCGTGCGCGTTTCCAACTCGATCGGTATATCAACGCGCCGCGTTCCGTCAACCTGCGCCGGGACCTTCCTCTTCTCTCTGGGGGCGCGCAGATCGATGATGGTCTTCAGGCCGAGGGTGTGCAGCGTGCGCAGATCGGCCGCCTGCGCGTCGTCCAACGTGCCGGATCGATACAGGCAGCCCTGGCGCAGGTGCCGGCCATCGACGGTGGCACCGCCGCCGCAGTCCCGAAAGTTGTGGATGGTTTTCAGCGTCGGCGTCATGTCTTGTGGGCGATCATCAGAAACAGCGGATAGTCCTTCGGCACACCGGCGACTTCCTTGCGCTGGTGAAACACCGTCGAGAACTCGATCGACTGAAAGCCGACCTGCCGGGCCTGCGCGCTCAACGCCGCCCGATCGAATCCCAAATGCCCATGGAATTCATCTTCATGAAACGTGCCGTCTTCGGTGTCCAGATCGGCGACGCACAGGTAGCCCGGCGCGTCCAGTAATGCATAAAAGGCACGCAGCATCCGATCAGTATCCGGGATATGATGCAAGGTCATCAGCGTGTAGATCACCTGATAGCGCTCGGCGGGCAGCGGATCGATCAGCAGGTCCAACGGCCGCAGCGTCATGTTCTGGACGTGATTCGCCGCAATCTTCTCACGCAGCACGGCCAGCATGCCGCTCGAACTATCCGCCAGGGTGATGTGGCCCAGATACGGCTGCAAGGCAAAACTCACTAACCCGGTGCCGCAGCCATATTCCAGCGCCGTCATGCCCGAGGCTAAAGGCAGCGCGGCCCGGATGCCATCGGCCATTGCCTGGGCGCGCTCGACGCGCACCGGTTTGGCATCCCATTGCGACGCCTTTTGATCGAATTCATTCATGGAGACCCTCCTCGCGGCGAGAGTATAAACGCCAGCCGAAGCCTGTCAAGTGGCTGGCCGCGTCAGCCACGCGATCCATCGCGTGCGACGATCACATCTCCTGCTCCTCTGCCTCCCTCGCGATCTCCCCTCTCTCCATCTTCTTCCTCAAATTCTCCGGCCACACACTGACACGGCTTTGCCGTCCGACGGCAGAAACGTCAGGCTCGGGCCGTGCTGCGTGAGCAGATCGCGAGTCCGACAGTGGAGCACCGCTTTGGCCGCATCGAGACCGGATTGCGTCACGCCCGCCACGCCGTGACTGACCGTGCTCGCGCCGCATAAAAACAAGCCCTCGAACTCCGTGCGCGCTGAGAACGCCCACGGCCCCACTTGCGTCGGGCTTTTCTCGATGCCATATAGGTTGCCGCGCGTCGTGTTGAGGTAATGTTCGTTTGTCAGCAGCGTGCCCAGACTGTAAAGCGTAATATGCTGGCTCAAGCCAGGACGTGCTTCTCCAGCCCGCGCACCATGCGCCACGCCAGGTCTTCCTTCATTGCAGCGTAGTCCGTCGGGCGCGCACCGTATTTCGACTGCGCCCACTTCGCGAACGCCTCGTAGCCCACGAACGCGAACGACTCGCACGTGTGCCAGCCGCTGTGCAGTTTCGACGGGTCTTTCAACGTCGTCGCGGTCAGAAACATCCCCGGCGGTGTGTCTTCGCGCAGCAAAGCGTCGGTCAGTCCAGCGGCATAAATCTGATCCACATCCGCGTGATCGTAAAACCAGAAATTGCCGGAGTCGAGGCCCGCGTCGCGCCGCAGATCCATGTCGGTCGCGAAGAACAGACTGATGCACGAGGTCGAATAGGTGACCGATTCGATTTTGCGCCGCAGTTTGGACGAGAGTAGTTCTCGATCGAGCAACTGGCCGAACGTGATTTCAGGATCGGCGTTGGAGATCACTACGTCCGATCGGATTTCTTCGCCCGACGTGAGTTCAACCCCGATCACCTTCTTGCCTTCGACGAGCAGCCGTTTCACACGCGACTGAAGTCTGATCGCGCCGCCCGATCGTTTGAGCGCGCGCACAAAAGCACGCGGCAGTGTAAACGCGCCGCCGAGCGGATAGTAGCCGCCGTCGAGATAGTGATACGTGATGCCCGCGTGCATGAAGGCCGAGACTTGCGACGGCGGCAGGCCGTGATCGCCCGACTGGCCCGCCAGCACGCCGCGTAGCACCGGATCGCTGATGTGTGCGTTGATGAGGTCCGCGCCAGTGGCACGCAGCCACTTGAGAATCGTCGGCGCGCGCCGCGCCGCGTGCAGCGGATGACTCAGGTCGCTGATGCGTGACAGCGATTCGATCAGGTTCGTCAGCGTGGCGAAATAGGCCTCGATACCGGCCGTTTCCTGCGGAAAGTGGCCTTTCAGTCGCTCGATTAAATTCGCTTTGCCTTTCGGAAAATCCACGCGCTGATCGCCGACGATGATGTGATCGTACCCATCCGGATTGAGTTCGCAGAACGTCAAACCCTGCGACACGCCGAGTCCTTCATAAATGTTCCGCAAGTGCCCGCCCGCATGCAGATCGCCGATGTAGTGCACGCCGGGGCTGAAGCGATAGCTATTGAGCGTGAACGAATGCGTCCAGCCGCCCGGCCGATCGTGCTGCTCCAGCACCAACACTTTTTTACCCGCTTGCGCCAACGCCACCGCCGCCGTCAAGCCGCCTGCGCCGGAACCAATCACAATCGCGTCGTAGTCCATCGTCTCTCCCGATTAAGTTTCTGCACAGAGTTTAGGCTTCCAGCATGAGCAGATATTTGTAGTTCAATCAACCCGCCAGCCTCTTTTCATAGATCATAAACTCCTTCCAGACTTCGGGCAGGATCCATTCATAGTCTACGCGGAAGTCAGGTGGCAGGTGCATGATCGTTTGATGCCATGAAAACGCTTTGACGATCGCCGCCACCGGCTTTGAATAGCGATAGGCGCTCAACAGTTTTTCCTTCGACGCAAAGACCTGCCACGGCACCAGATACCGATCGAGCAAGGCCGCCATCTCCGGCGTAAACGAATAATCGTCTAACTCAAGCGCGATCTCGATGCTCACAAAACACGTGCGCAGCGAGACGAAGGGGTGCGTGACACTGGCATCGCCCCAATCAAAGAAGGTGATGCGTCCGTCGCGGAGCAACGTGTTCCCGTCATGAAAGTCCCCCTGATTGAGTGAGGCGGGGATGCCACAGGCGGCGAGTTCTTCACAGATTTGCTTGAAGCGTGGCGTTAAAGCCTGGAGTGCAGTCACTTCGGCGGAGGTCAGGCCTTTTGGTTGATCGATCAGCAGGCTGGCTTCATCGGCCAGCAAACTGGCATAGATGGCCGGCAGCGCCGCGAGGCGGCAGTCTGGAACGCCCAGCGCGATGAACTCCTCGACATGGTGGGCCAGCTCCACCTGTAATTCGGCATACAATGAAATAACGGGATTCCACGGCGTCAGATCACGGGTGGGACGAATCGCCGCGCGCAAGGGCTCGCCGCCATCGCGCATGAGCAGCCAGCCGCGCGCCGTATCCACCGCGATCAGTTCAGGCAGACAGTCGGGCCGCAAGCCAGCCAATTTGTGCGTCAAAGCTGCTTCAAAAATCGTCTCGGGCGCGGTCGCCTTAAACAAGAGCGTACCGTCCGTGGTGGGCATCCGCAGCACCGTTGACCAGGGATATACATGCGGTTGCTCGATGGGGCCTAGCAGCCGCAGACCCTGCCGATCGGTTTCAACGTGAATCCACTCGCTGGCCTGCTTTAACCAATCCGGGTCTTCCCACTGGAGTTTCTGTTTAGTCATGTTTATTTCCTTTATACCCTTCGTCACGTTCGCCTTCTGTCGCGACGATCTGGGCTACGCCTCATCCATCGCGACACGCACGGTGCCTGATCTGCTCCGCCGCCGGATTTGCAGCCTCAAAACCCATCGACACGAAATTGACCAACGCCGCGCTCGATCATACAATGACTTCGATCCTTCCGCGTCGAGGTCCACATGGCTCAGATCGAACTCACCCACCCCACGCTTCTCTTAAAGTCCGACGGCACGCTCACAGACGTCGGTTGGTCGCGCCAGCCGATACTGGACTGCAATCTTGAAGCCGCGCACTTCTATTCACTGCGTTTCTTGCAACGCCCGCGCATTAAGCGCTGGGGCTACTACGCCGTCACCTCGCCGACGTATTTCTTCTCGGTCACGCTGGCTGATCTGGGTTATGCCGGACAGGCCTTCATCTACTTGATCGACTTCACCACCGGGAAATATCACGAGGCTACTTTGACGTTGCCGTTCTCACGCGGCATCACCCTGCCGCGCAATAGTACAACGGGTGACAGCGCCTTCGATAATGGCAAAGTGCGACTGGCGTTTCACCTCACGCCCGACGGTCGTCATCTTTCAGTCGTATGGCCGAACTTCGCCGGCAAAGATCTGACTGCTGATCTGACGCTGCGGCTCGCACCCGATCACGAATCGATGACGATCGTGATCCCGATCAATAATGTGCGCCGTTTCTACTACAACCGCAAGATCAACTGTCTGCTGGCTGAAGGCCGCGTCACATGGGGCGCTGACCGCTTCGACTTCAAGCCGGCCGACACGCTGGGCAATCTCGACTGGGGGCGCGGCATCTGGGATTACCGGTCGTTTTGGGTATGGGCCAGCGCGTCGGGCTTTCAGCCCGATGGCCGCACCGTCGGGCTGAATCTGGGCTTTGGTTTCGGCGATACATCACAGGCCACTGAAAACGCGCTAATTCTCAATGGCCGCCTGCATAAATTTGCGCAGGTCGATTTCCAATACAGTTCGCAGGACTTCAAGCGGCCGTGGAAGATGTCCTCGCCCGATGGCCGCCTTGATCTAGAATTCACGCCCTTCATCGAGCGCGTGGCGAAGACGAATCTGCTGCTCATCACCAGCGAAGTGCATCAGATGTTTGGCCGCTACCGGGGCACAGTCATCGCCGACGATGGCAAAGTGCTCCACATCGATGGTCTCATCGGTTGGGCAGAGGAACATCGCGCCCAGTGGTAGTTAATCTCTCCCAAATTGGCTCCAGTTCTGGCCGCCATTCGTGCTCGTGAAAACGCCGTCGTCAGTCAGCACATAGAGCGTCGTGGGCACTGCCGGGTCAAACGTTATAGCATAAATCGTTGGATGGGGCAGGCCATCATTAATCGCCGCCCAGGTCTGGCCGCCGTCTATGCTTTTGAACAGGCCCGTGTTATTGGTTCCGACATACACCGTGGTTGGCGTGGCTGAATCGATCAGCAAGACACTGAAACTGGTGTTGCCGTCGTAAAGCGGATTCCAACTCTGGCCGCCATCCGTGCTTTTGAACACACCGCCTCTGACGGATCTCCAGGTCCCCGGATAAGTATAGGACGCTGTCCCAGCATATACAGTAGTCGGTGACGTCGGATCAAGGGCTTCCGTGTATTTGGGCGTCATGAACAGTCCGTTCGGATCACGCTCTGTACTGACAGGAGCATGGATAGGTTCCTCCGTTACAGCACTCCAGCTATTTCCGCCGTTCGTGCTTTTGAAGATTCCGTGCGGTGTCGCCGCATAGATTGTCTCCGGCGCGGCAGGGTCGATCGCCAACACATCAACATACGGCGCAGTTAGTCCTGAGTTGACCGCCGTCCAGTCGGTGCCGCCTGACTTGCTGCGAAACACGCCGCTCCTCGTTCCCGCATAGAGCGTCGCCGGAGACCCGGGGGCAAGCGCCAAAGCCAGGACATTCTGATCACTCAGGCCAACGTTGACTGCGCTCCAGCTACGGCCGCCGTTCATGCTCTTGAAAACACCACGATCGGTCGCCGCATAGAGAGCGGCAGGTGCGGACAGCTCAAACGCCAAGGCCCTGACGGAACCGCCTTCAAGCATCATACCGGCCTCTGGTGCCGGCATCTGAGTATTCTCTGCGGTGGGGGCCGAGGTCGGAGCCTGAGAGAGCTCGCTTGACACATTCCGTGACGTCAACAGGCCGTACCCTTTTTGCAAAAGCGGATTCGTAGCGGACGCCTGCCATAGAATGGGAACTTGACCGCCACGCTCCGCTAAATAACGCCCCCAACCCAGCGTCTGCAGGGCAAGATTCCACGACCCCTTGAGTTGATTCCATATGATCGACGTGGCCTCACACGGCGAACCGACCGGGAACATCAGGCTCTCGACATTATTCAGCGGCGACAAATATCCGGTTGCGATGAGCCTGTCCCACAGCTGAACGGCTGCTTGTGGCTGGAGCGACGCGATCATGGCGGCATAGTGCGGGGCAATCACCGGTGCACCCAATGCGGCGCCATCGTTTGGAGCCGCGAAACGCCCGCCTAAGCCAAAGGCTTGATAGATGCTCGCCGGCGGCACAATCGATGGGGCGGGCACTTCACCCGCCGATAGACCAAACAGGCCGAGTTGGGCCAGACAGCCAGTCGGATATTGGTCTGAATAGTAACGGATTTGGTTGTCAGCGGCGCTCGATCGGTAGGCGGACCAATCGGTGCCCCAGTAGTCTGGCGTGGACGGTGACGCCACATACAACCAGGCTAGCTCATCAATGAAGCCGGAGCCGTTGGCTGTCGCCGGGGCAGGATAAGTAATCGGCGCGATCTGGCCCGTCGCCCCGGCATACGCTAATTCGACGAGCCAACTTTCTCCACCGAAAACATCCCAGGCATACGGAATCGGCTCGCCCGAGTAGGTATAACCGTGCGACAACCCGCCGGGCGTAACCAGCCCTTGCCAATCAACCGCCTGTAGAAACTGCTCGGTCCCCGAGGTATCCAATCCTAAGCCGCTTTGCGCATCGAGCAGGCCAATCGCCGCAATGACGGTATCCACCGAAGACCATTCGGTGCCGGGCACGATGATGATCGCTCCCGGCGCGGAACTCTTGACCCAATGCGGCCACAGGCCGTGGAAGCGGGGCAGGTCCATCAATAAGGTACGGCTGATGCGATCTACGATCTGGACGGCGCCGGCCCGATCCACCATCATCAGTTGATAGGCGCTCGCCGTCGCTGCCGCCAGACTGCCCGTCGCCTGGATCGCGTCAAATTCGCCGCTGGCGTCTTTGGCTTTGTCACGAACCAATCCTGTAGCCGGGTTCCAGTTGTTCAGGAGCTGACCATAGCTCCATACGAACGCTGCGGTTGCGGTATCGGTGATCGCGGTGGTCGCCGTGA
>JAUQXD010001277.1 GCA_030834835.1 Thermoflexales bacterium
GAGATCGTGGGCTACACCGGGCCACGGCGCAAGCTGGTGGTGGTCGATGATAAACCATCCAACCGTTCGATTCTGGTCAATTTGTTGGAGCCGTTGGATTTTGAACTATTCGAAGCGGGCAACGGTCAACACGCCATCGAACAGGCCGCCGCCGTTCGACCCGACGTTATCTTCATGGATTTGCAGATGCCCGTCATGGACGGGCTGGAAGCTGCCCGTCAGATCCGCCGCCTGCCCGAACTCAATACGGACAGACGAGTCATTCTGATTGCAATGTCGAGCCACGCTTTTGAGAAAGACGTGCTGCAAAGCACCCTCGCGGGTTGTGATGCATTCCTGACCAAACCGGTCGAGGTGCGAAAGTTGTTGGCGCTGCTGGCCGCGCAGTTGAACCTGACCTGGCTTTATCGCGAGCCAGCTGGTCATGTTAGCGTGCCGGTCGCACCATCGGACGATCACCTCACGCCGCCGCCGCCCGCTGAGATGGCAGCCCTGCTCGATCTCGCCATGCAGGGCGCGCTGCCGCGCCTGAAGCAGCGGGCCTTGCAGATCGAGCAGCTGAGCGAACAATATCGTCCCTTCGTCGAGCGACTGTGCCAGTTGGTGGATGAGTTCGACGAAGATCAACTGCTGGCGCTGATTGAGCGTTATCAGAATTCCCCGCTGTAAAACCGCTTACCCGATGTAGTGTCCCGCCTCTAACCTGAGACCTCCAACGGCAGATCGAAACGCGGGAACAACGCCGGATCAAGAAACGTGACGATGTCACTGACTTGACCTTGCGCTATCGTCAGTACGGAGATTCCGAAGGCATGATACATGCCTGCTTCATCGCGTTGATAGACCGCACACGCCGCCTGCCGATTGGCCCGCACCGGCCGCATGCGCCAGCGCCCGCGCGCATCGCCCGCGAAGATCTTCGTTTGCGCCGCGGCGACGATCGCATCTCGCCCGGCATACCAGTCTGGCAGCGGCGGCATACTCAGCGTGGCGTCCTGACGCAGCAGGTTCACCAGCCCATCGATGTCCGCAGCTTCCCAGACCTGTACGTAGCGATCAAGCAACGGTTGCAGATCTGCGGCGGGTGGCCCTAATGTCATGATGTTCTCGCCGCCCGACTGATACCGCTGACGCATGGTGACCCGCGCACGATGTAGCGCACTGTTCACCGCCGAGACCGTGATTTCCAGCAGCGCTGCCGTCTCGCCGGCGCGCCAGTCCAGCACATCGCACAGGATCAGCACAGCGCGCTGACGCGGAGGCAAGCCTTGCAGCGCGGCCAGAAAAGCCAACGAGACGCTCTCACGCAAAGAGTACCGCGCTTCAGGCTCGGCCTCCGGCTCGGCGATCAAATCATCGGGATAGGGTTCGAGCCAGATCGGTTCGGTGATCGGTGGTGCAAATGGCTGCTGTGGATCGGCCGCCGGTGAGTGCGCAGTCGGCAGCACCCGGCGTGGTCGTTTATCCAGCGCGTCAAAGCACGCATTCGTCGCAATCTTGTACAACCACGCGCGGAGTGAGGCCCGGCCTTCGAAAGTATCCAGCCGCCGCCAGGCGCGCAGCAACGTTTCCTGCACGGTGTCTTCGGCGTCCTGCAACGAGCCCAGGATGCGATAGCAATGCAGCTGCAACTCGCGCCGATACGGCTCGGTCAGCCCGCTGAATTCATGTTGATCACCGGCAAGTGCGGCCGCCAGGTGACTGGCCACTCCTGAATCAAGCCCCGCAACAGGTTGAGAAGTTACTTGCGACATGCTGCCCCCGTCGAGAATCGGTCCTATTGGTATATGACGCTAGTCACAGTCAAAACTATGCGCTCGTCAGCAGGAAAACTGCTGCACGTTGATCGCACAGTTTTGGCCGCCTACACTGTCTTATTGATTAGATAAACAGTACCACATTCTTAGCGTGTGAGGTTGAGTGGAGTAGAAGGGAGGCGGTCCGGGGTCACGATCAAATACGATGAAGTCTTCGTTGCAAGCGAATTCCAGTACAAACACCAACCAGGGGAGAAAAAATCATGTCTACAGAAGAAAACAAAGCCATCGTGCGCAAGTATCGTGAGGCGCACAACCAGAATAACCTGGCCGCGCTCGATTCGATCGTGGCGCAGGATTTGATCAGCCACGCGGCGTTGCCCGGCCTGCCGCCCGGACTGCAAGGCGGAAAAGTGGCCCATCAGATTTTTCTGGGTTCCTTCTCCGACTTGCAAACGACGACCGAGGCATTAATCGCTGAGGGCGATGTGGTCGTCGAGCGCTATGTGACGCGCGGCACACATACCGGCGAATTCATGGGGGCGCCACCGACCGGCAAGAAGTTTGCCGCCGACACGATGGTGATCTATCGGCTGGCCAACGGCAAGATCGTGGAGACGTGGGGCTTGAATGACGTGCAGGCTGTGATGACGCAGTTGGGCCTGATGCCGAACCCGGCATAGTGAGAATGCGCCGACCGATAAGAAGCACACACCCGGCAGGTCCTTTGAACCTGCCGGGTGTGTTAGCGTCGTCGCGTGGATGCGCGCGCCGGTTTCGATTCTTTGGGCGGTGGCCCGCCGCGATAACTGGGCACCAGCAACGGAAAGACCATGCAGTGTGTCTCGTCGAGGATGCGCGTGCGGATGCGAGGATCGAGATCGTTCGGCGACACCGAAGTCGTGATCACCGTCGGCAGATGCGCCACATAGCGGTGATTGATGATCTGGTACAGCTTCTCGCGCGCCCACGGCGTGGCTGATTCGGTGCCCAGATCGTCCAGCACCAGCAGCGATGCGGTGCGTACTTCTTCGAAGCGTTGATCGAACGACGTACGCGCGTCGGGGCTGAAGGCCGCGCGCAAATGATCGAGCAAATCGGGCACGACCACAAACATTGCGGGATAGCCGCGTTCGGCCTGATAGTTCGCAATCGCCGCCGCCAAATGTGTTTTGCCCGTGCCGTAGCCGCCCGTAAACATCAGCCAGTCTTGCGGATGTTTGGCAAAGTCCCGCGCCAACCGAAGCGCGTCTTTCAGATTGGCATGGTCATCACGCGGCAGTTCTGGCCGGGCATTGAAGGATTCAAACGTACGATCGTGATACAGCGCCAGGCTGCTCATAAAGCTCTGTCCCTGCTCGATGGCGCTGCGGCGAAAATCGGGCGCGGTCACCGGCAGCTTGCGCACCAGATCGAGATCGGACAAGCGTGATCGCAGCCGCGGATCCAGTTCGTCCAGATCGAGGTTGCTAGTGATCACCGTCGGGCGTTTGTTGACGTAGCGCGCGTTGAGAATCTGATAGAGTTTCTCTTCCGCCCACGGCGTGGCATTCTGCGTGCCCAGATCATCCAGAATCAGCACAGGCGCATCGCGCACTTCGGTGAAGCGTTGATCGTAAGTCTCTTCGACATTGGGACTGTACGCGCCGCGCAAATAGTCCAGCAAATCCGGTACGTTGACAAACACCACCGGCGTACCCGCGCCCAACAGCGCATTCGCAATCGCCGCAGCCAGGTGCGTCTTGCCGCAGCCATAGCCGCCCTGCAAAAACAACCAGCCGCGCGGTTCGCTGACGAAGCGCTTCACGCCTTCGTAAGCGTTCCGCAGCGAATTCCGCTGCTCGTCGGTCCGGGCATGACCTTCCGGCGTGAAATTTTCCAGCGTCATGTGACGCAACGGTCCCAAAGCATCCCACAGTTTTTGCGAGACCGCACTGCTCGTCTCGGCCTGACGATGTGGGCACGGCAACAGCTTGCCAAACTGCGGATGCCCCATCGGCACGTCGGCGCTGATCCAGCCCAGACCGCCGCACAACGCGCATTCAACTTGCGGTGCGGGCTTATTGGGAGCGTTGATCTTTTTTGATGACTCGCTGCCAATCGGCGGCAACATCTCGCCCACGCGTTTCATCTCGTTTCCCCTTGCGCGCCCGATTATCCAGAATCTTGCGCACATACGCCCACGAGCGCACATTCTGCCGGGCGGCTTCCTCAAACGCTTCCTCGATCACACGCGGCGCAAATTCCTTCTCGGCGTCGCGCAGTTGATCGGCAATCAGCGGCGATAACGCGCCGATCGATTGCTCGTACAATGTAAAGATATTGGGGCGCAGTTGAACGGCCGGTGCTTCCTCGATTGATCCGCCGTGCGTGATCGATTCCGCCGCAGCGCGGCCCAACTCGTCGTTGAGGAAGAGCCAGCGCGCGCCCGATCGATCTACGGCCTCGATGATCGAGCCGCGCGCGCTGGCTTTTTCCAGCCCTTCAGTCAACACCTCTGCGGCATCGGCCAGCGCCGGGTCGCTGATCAATTCATCGGGCGTAGTCCACTTCGCCAATCCCGATTTTTGATCGAATTGTCTCAAGCAGGCCAGCGTCACCTTCAATTCCAACACGTCATCGATCAACGGCAGCAGTTCCGAGAAGAACTGTTCCGGTATCGACACCGCCTTTGATCCGCTGGCAAAACCGCTGAATGTTTTCATGTTGGATGTTGGAGATTGGATGTTGGAAGCGCTACCCTCCAATTTCCAACCTCCAATTTCCAATCTCTAAAGCGCTATATCCCGCTTCAACGCATTCTTGAACTGGGTCAGATTCCGCTGGAAGAACAGTTCCACCGTGCCGGTCGGGCCGTTGCGGTGCTTCGCGATGATCAACTCTGCCACGTTCTTGCGATCAGATTCCGAATCGTACACGTCATCGCGATAGATGAACATCACGATGTCGGCGTCTTGCTCGATCGACCCCGATTCTCTAAGGTCGCTCAGCACGGGCCGCTTGTCGCTGCGCTGCTCCACCGCGCGGCTCAGCTGCGAGGCCACCAGCACCGGCACGTTTAGTTCGCGCGCCAGGCCTTTTAACGAGCGCGACAAATAACTGATTTCCTGCACACGATTTTCCGTGCGCGAATCACCTGACATCAGCTGCAAGTAGTCGATGATGATCAGATCGAGGCCGTGTTCAGAGTGCAGCCGGCGCGCCTTGGTGCGCAATTGCAGCGCGCTGATGCTGGGCGTATCGTCGACAAAGACCAACGCATCACTGAGCGCGCTCGTCGCCTGCACGAACAACGGCCACTCATCCTCATGCAAATCGCCTGTTCGCAGCCGTTGGCTATCGATGCCGGTCTCGGCGCTGACCAACCGCTGAATAATCTGCTCGTTGGACATTTCCAGCGAGAACACCGCCACGCGCTGATGGAACCGCCGCGCCGCGCTCAACGCCACGTTCAACATCAGACTGGTCTTGCCCACACCGGGCCGCGCCGCGATGATGATCAGATCGGAACGCTGCAGGCCGCCCAACATTTTGTCGAGATCGATGAAGCCGGTCGGGATGCCCAGCGGTTCGCCGCGATGCTCGTACAGGAACTCGATGCGATCGTAGTACTGGCGAATCACTTCCGCGATCGGCTGCATATCGCGCGCGATGCGCCGCTGGCTGACGCCAAACAGCGTCTGCTCAGCCCGATCGATCGTCTGATCGATCTCGTCGGAT
>JAUQXD010001278.1 GCA_030834835.1 Thermoflexales bacterium
TATCTGTTCCGCATCACCAACGACGGGCGCTACGTGGTCTATCGGCGGGTGGCCGGCGCGAATCAACCGGTCACCGAAGCGACCGGCTCCATCGCCATCCTGACCAATCAGCAGCCCAACCGCCTGCGGCTGTCCGTGATCAGCAATACGCTGACGGCACTGGTCAACAATCAACCGGTGTTGCAGGCGGCCATCGCCTACGAGCCAGGTTTTGTGGGCTTCTGGTGCGGCGTGTTTGCAGCGGGACAAACGCGCTGCGCGTTCGACAATCTGGCCGTCTCGGGCACGCCGTCGACTGGACTGCTGACGATCTATCCTTTCTGCAACTGCCGCCGCGAGGCGCGGCTGAATCAACCGCTGACGGCCAGCTGGTTCTGGCGCTTCAAGTCGGCTGATCTGATCGATCGCTTCAAATCGACGGTGACGATGACGGTGACACTGGACGGTCAGACCGTGGTTCAACCTGAGCAGTATTGGGGGGCGACCCTCCGCGAGGATGACGCGGTCGCGCTGCCCTGGCGTTACGATCTGCCGCCATTGACGCCGGGCAGTCATGTCCTGGAATACAGCGTGCATTCGGACGTCGAGTTGACCGACGGCTTCGACGGCAACGGCGACGGCAAACCGGACGCCTACGGGCCGGGCGATTTTCTATCCGGTTATGTGGAAGTAGTCGTGCTGCCGTAACTCTTTTGGCTGAGACGCGACTAATCCAAATGGGCAGTTAGCCGCCGAATCACTGCGGGTTGTCACACCTTCTGGGGATGAACGTCAGTTGAAGCCGGCCGCAGCTTCTACTACGATAACTCCATTATCTTGTTGCACGCCGTTTATTGACAGGACTTCAAACATGTTTGGCACCTCTCAGCCCGCTCCACTAACCGATTTGAATCGCTACACCGCTTTGTCCGAAGGTCAGGTTGTGCCCGAAGCGTCGCGCTGCGTGCAGTGCGGCATCTGTTCTTACAACTGCCCTATCAACATCGATGTGCGCGCGCACGCCTGGCGCGGCCTGCCCATTCACGACGGTCATTGCCTGACCTGCGGCCAGTGCGTGCAGCGCTGCCCCCGCGGCGTGCTGCGCTTCGAGCGCATCGCGCTGTTGAATGTCTGATCTCACACCTTGAATTGACTATGGCTCATTACATTATTGTTGGCTCGAGTATTGCCGGCATGTCGGCCGCCGAGGCGATTCGCGGGCGCGACGCGGCTGCGGCCATCTCGATCGTTTCTGACGAGTCCCACGGTTTGTACTCGCGCCCGGGCCTGGCCTACCTGCTGCGCGGCGACATCCCCGAAAAACAGTTGTTTTCACGCACGCCCGATGATGTGCGCCAGCTGCGCGCCGCGACGATTCACGCCCGCGCGGAGCAACTGCGACCGGCGCAGCATCAAGTCGTTTTGGCGAACGGGCAGACGCTGACGTACGATCGGCTGTTGTTGGCTACCGGCTCGAGCGCCGTGCCACCGGATTTTCCCGGCGCAAACCTGCATGGCGTCCTAAAGCTGGACAACCTGGACGACACCCGCGTCTTGATGAAAGCCGCCGGGCGTAACAAAACGGCGATCGTCATCGGCGGCGGCATCACCGCGCTGGAGTTGGTGGAGGGGCTGCGCGCGCGTGGCATGCGGGTTCACTATTTCATGCGCGGCGATCGGTTCTGGGCCAACGTGCTGGATGAAGCCGAATCCCGGTTGATTGAAGAGCGGCTGTGCGACGAAGGTGTGATCATTCACACGCGCACGCAAATCAAACAGGCCGTTGGCAAGCGCGATAAACTCACGGCGGTGGAAACCCCGTCTGGCGAGACGCTCAAGTGTGACGTGCTGGCGGTGGCGATCGGGGTGAAGCCACGACTTGAACTGGCGCAAATGGCGGGCCTGAAGATCGATCGCGGCCTGCTGGTGGACGAGTATTTACGCACCAGCGCGCCCGATGTGTACGCGGCCGGCGACGTAGCCCAGGTGTACGATCCACACAGCGGCCGCGCCGTGCTGGATGTGCTGTGGTCGACGGCACTGGAACAGGGGCGAGCGGCGGGCCTCAACATGGCCGGCGCGCAGCAGCCGTACATCAAACAGGTTGCGATGAACGTGACGCAATTGGCGGGCCTGGTGACCACCATCATCGGCGCGGTCGGCGGCGGCCAGGATGAAGACCTGTTGACCATCTCGCGCGGCGACAGCGAAGCGTGGCGACTGCCGACCGGCGCGTGGGTGTTGACCGATCAACACGCCGTCAACCGGCTGCGCTTGCTTGTCAGTGACTGTGCCATTGTCGGCGCGGTCGTCATCGGCGATCAAGGCTGGTCGCAGCCCTTGCATCGCCTCATTGCGGCCAAAGCCGACATCTGCTCGATTCGCGCGCAACTGGAAGCCGATCCCGCGCAGGCGCTGACACAGTTATCAAATTTCTATCAACATTGGGAGCAAAGCCACCGTGCGTCAACGAACGTATGAACTGTGGTACGCGCTGGCGGCCATGATCGGCCTGACGCTGGTCTATGTGCCGATTGCGACACAGGGCATTCCCAGAGCCAGCGGCGTCTTCGGGCACGGCCTCGGTATTCTGGGTTTTCTGCTGATGCTCAGCACCGAGACGTTATACTCGCTGCGCAAGCGGGCGCGCGGCAAAGCCATTGGCCGCATGAGCACGTGGCTGCAACTGCACATCTTCACCGGTCTCGTCGGGCCGTTCATGGTTTTGCTGCATACCTCGTGGAAGTTTAACGGCCTGGCCGGTGTGCTGATGTTGATGACGATCATCATCGTGATCAGCGGCATCGTTGGCCGTTACATCTATACGGCGGTTCCACGCACGGTCGATGGCGCGGAAGTGGCCCTGCGCGATCTGGAGCAGCAGATTGCGGCGGCGGATGCGAAGCTGCAAGAACTCGGCGCAGCCCGATTGACCCCGGCGGTTGCGACTGGCGGTGGTGCGTCACTGGTCCTGGGGCGAACGTTCGCGCGCTGGCGCTACCGGCGCGAGATCGATCGGACGCTGAAATCGATCGGGGCGGCGGGGCAGACACACGCGCGCCAGTTGCGGCAGTCGTTCGATGATCGCTTTCGCATCCACCAGCAGATTCAATCATTGGCCGCGGCGCGACGGCTGTTGGCGGTGTGGCATACCATTCACATCCCGATCGGGGTGGCGCTGTTCACCGTGGCCGCCATTCATATCGTCGAGACGCTGTATTACGCCACGTTTATCAAGTAAGCGAATTTGCGAGGTTGGGTAGATCGCAGTTTAGAGCAGAGCGGGCTCCCACGCCCGCGTATCCGGCGGCGTGGGAGCCGCCTCTGCTGGCAAGTGGCGATCTGCGGAGATTGAAACTGTGCGTCGATTAGGCTGTTTGACACCACTGGGACTTTTCGCGGGATTACTGACGTTGCTAGTCGTCGGCGGTGTGGCGCTGGCCAGCGGCGGCGCGATGTTCAGCCCCGGCGAACTGAACGCGCGCGCTGGCGAGTCGCTGGGCGGCGTCACCTCACACGCGCAGTTGAGCGACCGCTGCGCCGCCTGCCACGTCGATCCGTGGAGCAGCGAAGTCATGGCGACGCGCTGCCTGAGCTGTCACACCGATGTGCGCGCCCAGCTCGACAATCCCCAATCGCTGCATAGCGCCATGCCGGATGTGAAGCAGTGTCGCGGCTGTCACGCGGAACACAACGGCTCGACGGCGTCGCTGATCCGGCTGAATTTAACGGACTTCCCGCACGATCGACTGCCGTTCACTCTGGCCGCGCATCAGACCACGAACGCCGGGCAGCCGTTTACGTGCGCCGACTGCCACGGTGATGACATCAGCACCTTTGATCCAGCGAAATGCGCGACCTGCCATCGCGAGTATCAGGCCGATTTCGTGACACAGCACGCGGCTGATTTCGGTCAGGACTGTCTGGCCTGTCACGATGGCGTCGATCGTTTCTCCGCTTTTGACCATAGTCGGCTGAAATTCACACTGAGTGGTGAGCACGCCGAAGTGACATGCGGTGAGTGTCACACGAACGTGCGCGCCGTGGCGGACTTCACGATTGCTTCACCGGCTTGCATCGACTGCCATCGCGAGGACGACGAGCATAACGGAGCGTTCGGCACGGATTGCGCGCTGTGCCACACCTCTGATGATTGGGACAACGCCACCTTCGATCACAATCAGGCGGCCTTCAAATTAGAGGGCAAGCATAGCGTGGTCGAGTGCGAGCAGTGCCACGTCAACAACGTCTTCAAAGGCACGCCGCAAACGTGCGTGGGTTGCCACCTTAAAGACGATAAACATGAAGGCGCGTATGGCACAGACTGTGCGCAATGCCATAACGCCGGGGATTGGAAAGATGCTCAATTTGATCACAACCTGGCATCTTTCAAATTAGAAGGTAAGCACATCACGGTCGAGTGCGCCCAATGCCATGTCAACAATGTCTTCAAGGGTACACCTCAAACGTGTGTAATCTGCCATCAGGCGGATGACGCCCGCGCGCATCAGGGCGCGTATGGCACGGACTGTGCGCAGTGCCATAATGCTGGAGATTGGAAAGACGCGAAGTTTGATCACAACCTGGCCGCGTTCAAGTTGACGGGCGCGCATGTGAATGTGACCTGCGCTAAGTGCCACATCAACGGCGTGTACAAGGGGACGCCGCAGACCTGCGTGGGCTGCCATGCTGATCCGCAGGAACACCTGGGGCAATTCGGGCTGGACTGCGTGCAATGCCACAGCACCAGCACCTGGGAGGGGGCCACGTTCGATCATACCTTCCCGCTCGATCACGGCGAAGGCGGCACCATCGCGTGCAAGACGTGCCACGTGACGACGGACTTCAAGCAGTACACGTGCTACGGCTGCCACGAACATGATCCAGGCGAAGTTCAGGCCGAGCATCTGGAAGAAGGTATCAGCAATTTCCAAAATTGCATGGAGTGTCACCCCACCGGGCGCGAAGAAGAGGGCGAAGGCGGTCGCGATTAGGAGTGTGGCGTCGAGGTTCGATACGGGCAGACCCTGTGAAAGGCTGCCCGTTTTTATTTGGCGGCGGGCAGCCAGATGATGAAGGCGGCGCCGCTTCCGCTGGTCGCCGGCTCACTGTCCACCGTAATTCGCCCGTTCATCTTGCCGATAATGGTTTGACTGATGGATAAACCCAGTCCTGTGCCGGGCACGGTGTAATCGCCGGCCGCTTCGCCGCGATAGAAGCGCTCGAAGAGATGGGGCAGGTCTTTGGCGGAGATGCCGGGGCCGGTATCTTGAACCGTCAGAGTGATCCAGTTGCTGTTAGCCTGTGATTGCTGGCGGGTGATCACGGTCACGTGGCCGCCGGCGGGCGTGTAGGCCAACGCATTCGACATCAGACGTGAGGCTGCCTGAAACACCAGGCTGGAATCGCCGAGCGCAGGCGGCAGATCGGGCTGTAGATCAGCCGTCAGGGTCAGGCCGCGCTGTTGCGCCAGTGGTTTTTGATCGTTCAGCAGATCGGTCGCCACGCGATTGAGATCGCACGGGCGCAGGTTGAGCGTAAGGTTGGGCATGTCCAGCTGCGACACTTCCAGCAGGTCTTCGATGAGTTCCTGCAGCCGCACCGTCTGCGCGCTGAGTGTGGCCATATACTTCGGACGCTTCTCCGCTTTGCCGGTTTCCAGCAGTTCCAGATAGATCTTGATATTGGTCAGCGGCGTGCGCAGTTCGTGGCTGATGCGCGAGATGAACTGGTCCTTCAAGTGATCGAGTTGGGTCAGTTGCTCGTTGGCCGCGCTGAGCTCACGCGTGCGCTGGCGGACGCGCTCTTCCAGTTCTTCGGCATGACGCTGGATACTGGCGTGCAGCTGTGCGTTGTGTATCGCCAGCGCGATTTGATCGGCGAAGGTTGTCAGCCGCTCCGTATGCCGCGCGGAGAAGAACCCCGGCTCTGCGCTGTACAGACCCATAAAGCCCAGCAGTTCGGCATGCACGCGGATGGGCACACCGGCGTAACTGGCGATCCATTCGTCGCCGGGCTGCACGCGCCAGAGTGGATTGTCGCGCGTGTGCTCCAGAATAAGCGGTTCGCCTGTGTCGCGCATGATGCACAGATTAGCGGTGGCGTTAATGTCAAAGTGCCCGGCGCCGATGGTGTCGGGGCGGCAGCGCCCGCGCACCCGGACCACGCTGGCGTGGTCGCCGTGAACCAGCATGATGTCGGCCCCGTCACCGGGCACGACGCGCTCGACCATATTCAACACTTCGGTGAGCACGTCGTCGGGATTCAGGCTGTGGCTCAGGGCGGCGGCGGTGTCGCGCAGGGCCTCGGCCAGCTGGCGCGCGTCATGCTCGGCCTCAAACAGGCGCGCGTTTTCAATGGCGGCAGCGGCCTGGGCGGCAAAGGCCATGAGGCGCCGGGCATGTTCGGTTGTGAAGAAGTTCGGTTGATCGCTGTCAAGGTTGAAGATCCCCAGGGTTTGATCGCGCAGGACGATGGGCGCGCCCAGGTACGATCGGGTCCAGGCGGTCTCCGGCGTGATCACCCAGTCGGGCGCGGTGTGCGCATCATCGATGATGACGGGCTGGCGCGTGTCAATCATGCGGCGCAAATTGGACAATGAGAGTGGCACGCTGAAGCTCAGCACCTGCTCGGCAAAATCAGGACTGATCTGGCCGTAGCCGCGAGCGCGGACGACGCGTGCCATGCCGGCAGCTTCGTCGATGAGCATGACGTTGGCGGTGGTGTGCGGCACGACGCGGCCGATGGTCGTGAGCATTTGATCGAGAATGGTGCTGAAGTCCAGCGAGCTGTTGAGCAGGACGGCGACTTCGCGCAGGCTGTCGGCCAGTTCGCGCTGGTCGCGTTCGGCTCGTTCGGTTTGTTTGTGATCGGTGATGTCGCTGAGGACGCCAAAGACCGCCCGCTGCGCCGCGTCGTATTCGGCGATGGAGTGGATGTCGCGCAGTTGTCCGTCGACGGGCCGGCGAATGCGAAATTTGAGGTCGTAGGGCTGGCCGTGTTCGATCAGGTTGGTGAGGGCGGCGTCGAGGAGCGGCCGATATTCCGGCAGTGGAATCGACTGGGCGGCCGCGATCGACCACTCATCGCCTTGCAGGCCGTAGATGAGCCGCGCCCCGGCCGACGCGCGGACTCTGTCTTCGGCGAGTCTGAATTCCCAGTTGCCAAAGCGGGCCACGCTTTCAGCCCGTCGCAGGCGGGCCTCGCTCTCGCGCAGGGCGTTCTCGGCGCGCAGACGCGCGGTGACATCCCAGAACATGCCCTGAATGCCGGTGATTTCACCGGTGGCCGATCGGATGGGGACTTTGATCACTTCCACATAAATGTGTTCCCCGCTCGACGGCAACAGGTGATCCTCGATCGTGGTGAAGGGTTCGCCGGTGTCCAGGATGCGTTGATCGTCGGCGCGGTATTTGGCGGCCAGTTCCAGCGGATAGAAGTCGTAGGCGCTTTTGCCCAGACAGTCGGCCAGTGATACGCCCAGCGAGGCCAGCGTGGCGCGATTGGCAAAGGTCACCCGGCCGGCTCGATCGACGCGATATAGATTCTGGGGCAACGCATTGATCAGGTCGGCGTGCAGCTGCTGCGCGTCACGCAGCGCGGTCTCAGCCCGCTGGCGCGCGGTAATGTCCCAGAAGGAAATCTGTATGCCGGTGATTTTTCCCGTTCCATCATAAATCGGCGTCTTGTAGCTGTGGATGACGGTGGGTTCACCACCAAGGACGGCGCGCTCTTCGATGAACTCTCGGGCTTGCCCGCTGTCTATTACGGATCGATCGTCGCGCCGATATTTCTCGGCCAATTCCGGCGGGTGCAGACTAAAATCGGTGCGGCCAATGAGGTCAGCCGGCGAGCAATTTGAGGCTTCCAGAAACCGCCGATTGGCAAAGGTAAAGCGTCCCGCCAGATCCTTGCGGCAGATGCTCAGGGGCGACACTTCGACGAGTGACTGATAGAGCGATTCGCTCTCGCGCAGCGCCTCCTCCGCTCGCGTGCGATCGGTGATGTCGCGCGCGCTCAGCACCGCGCCGATGATGCGGCCCGCGCCGTCGCGCGCGGGTGTGCCCACCGCTTCCAGCGGCACAGAGTGACCGTCGGCGTGCTGATAGCGCAGTTCCGTGCGGCCCGTCTGGCCCGCGCGCAGCGCGCGCAGGGCGATGCGGATCACGCGAAAGAGATCGTCGGGATGAATGTGATCAAACATCGTCCGGCCTACGATCTCCGACGGGTCATAGCCGGCCATGGCTGTGACGGACGGGCTGATGTATTGATAGACGCCGTTCAGATCGGTCAGGCCCACTACGTCCCGCATGTTGTCGGTGATGTGGCGCAGGCGCGTCTCGTGGAGTGTGGCCTCGCTGTCGGCTGCGGCCCGCTGGAAGGCCGCTTTCGCAG
>JAUQXD010001279.1 GCA_030834835.1 Thermoflexales bacterium
TCGGCTACAAAGCCCGGGCAATAAATCTTGAATTCGTGGGTGTCATCCCGAGCGAAGCGCGGAATCTCTCGCGCGGCAGGCGGCGTGACTGGTCGGGCCAGAGATTCCTCGTCGCAGAAGCATGCTCCTCGGAATGACACCAGATAGGGCCGATCGCCAAAAGGCGTGGATGACCCGTCTGATCTAGCATTATCAATTCAGTTGCCGGAAAAGAGTTGGCGGATGCAAAAATTATTTATCGTGTCACACACTCACTGGGATCGCGAATGGTACGAGCCGTTCCAGGTTTATCGCGCGCGCCTGATCCGCTGTGTGGATAAACTGCTCGACATCTTTGCGACCGACCCCGACTACAAGTATTTCCTGCTCGACGGGCAGACCATCGTCCTCGAGGACTACTTTGAAGTGCGGCCCGATCGAGAACGGGTGCTGCGCGATCTCGTCAAAGCGGGCCGGTTGCAAATCGGGCCCTGGTACGTGCTGCCCGACGAGTTTCTGGTCAGCGGTGAGGCCATCATTCGTAATCTGGTGCGCGGCCAGCGCATCGCGCGCGATTTCGGCGATACGCAGCCGGTGGGTTACATTCCCGATCCCTTCGGGCACATCAGCCAGATGCCGCAAATCTTGCGCGGCCTGGGCATCGACGCGGCCGTCTTTCGGCGTGGGCTGGCCGATGAACCGACCGAAGTCACATGGCAAGCATCGGATGGTTCACAGGTTTTAGCCTGTTACCTGCGCGACGGCTACGACAATGCCGCCTGGCTCGGCCATGATGACGCGAGTTTCGTCCGCAATCTGGAAAAAGCGTGGCGCTCACTGGCTCCGCACGCCGTAACGCCCAACATTCTGCTGTTAAACGGCAACGATCACATGGAACCGTGGGCAGATCTGTCCCATCTCTTACGTGTAGCCCGCGAACAACTCGGCGAAGTCGAGATCGTTCATGCGTCACTGCCGATGTACGTCGCACAGGTGCAGGCCGACCTCGCCGCACACAACCTCAGCCTTGAGGTCGTGCAGGGGGAGTTACGCCATCCCAAACGCCATCATCTGCTGCCCGGTGTCCTATCCACACGCATGTGGATCAAGCAGCGCAACGCCCGCGCGCAACTGCGGCTGGAAAAATGGGCCGAGCCGTTTGCGGCGTTCGCCGATCTCGAAGGCGGAAGGACGAAGGACGAAGGCGGAAGCCCCACTTCATCCTTCGGCTTTCATCCTTCAGCCTTTCAGCCGCTTATTCATCTCGCCTGGAAGTATCTGCTTTACAACCACCCGCACGATTCGATCTGTGGCTGCGGCGTCGATCAGACCCACGCCGAGATGGCGCTGCGTTTTGACTGGGTCGAACAGATCGTCGAGCCGATCATCGCCGAGAGTCTGGCGCAGTTGGCAACCTCGATTGATACGCGCGCGGCAACAGAGAGCGTGCCGATCGTCGTCTTCAATCCCGTAGCCGGGCCGCGCACCGATCGGGTTGTGGCGCACATCGAGTTGCCCGGGGACTGGCAAGACCTGGTCATTGCGGATGATGCTGGACATGCCATGCCCTTACAAATCAAGAGTCGGCGCATCGAAGAGTATTATCACAAACGCGCGAAAGGGGAATCACTGGGAGGACTGCTGGGCATGGTGGAAGCCGGGCGCATCATGGGCATGGTGATTCAGAACGTTGCC
>JAUQXD010000134.1 GCA_030834835.1 Thermoflexales bacterium
GGAAATCGCGCTCCAGGATCGTCGAACCGGCTTCGCCGCGCGTGATGATCAGCGTTTGCGTGCAGTCCAACATCGCGGTTTCGTCCATCTTCAGGCGGCTGCGCAGCATCTCGAACTCGTAATCGTTGACGATGGTGATCCGGCTGCCGGAAATGCCGTCGCGCAAATCTTGATCACTCAGGCGCACGATTTGCTGGCTGGGATCATAAATGTACGCGATGCCCAGTTCCTTGCACTCGCGCACGTAGGCCGTCATCGCGGCCGGGTCGTTGGGGGAGATGATCACAATATCGGGGCGGCGGCTTAGCCGCTTGAACGAGAGTTCGCCCGCGCGGCCCATCGCGCCGATGTAGAAACTGGCAATTTGCTTCTGCTCCAGATCGGTACTCACAAAGAACGAACTGGTGAACTCATCCTGAAATTCTTGCACGTCCGATGTATCGACGCCGTGCGCCTCCAGCCAGGCGCGAAATTCGCCGAAGTCATTGCCCGCCGTCGCCATCAAGCGCGGGCGCTCGCCCAGCATCGCCAGATTGAAAGCGATATTCGCCGCGCAGCCGCCGCGCTGCTTCTTCATCGAATCGACCAGAAAACTCAGGCTCAGGTTGTCCAGTTGATCGGGCAGAATGTGCTCGCGAAAGCGGCCCGGAAACGACATGATGTAGTCATACGCGATTGAGCCAGTTACAACGATGTCCATAAATTGCCCCTGCTTAGGAAATCCATACTTGGCGTTGATCTTTTACCACCCAAACGCCATTCTCTTTTTGAAGCAAGAAATAGTGGCCGATTGTGAAACCTAAACCACTGCTTGAGGTTGCAAAGATCCCCGCGCAAACCAACGCTTGATCCGAAGCGTCATTGAGTCCGACCGCAGACAGCATCACCTGGGTTGCGTCATGCTCACTTGAATCAAACACATGCCTGGCGACAAGACTAAACGAGTCGGTCAATGGGTGTTTAACTTTGTTTTTATCCTCATAACGGGCGATTGTGCTCCGCTCTACTCCCTGAAAGATCAATCCAATTTCTTTCAGGCTCTCAGCTTGACCTTCTATCTTTTCAAACGGATGACACCCGCGCGTTGTTTGACTATCAATGCTCAAAGTGTCAAATGGGTTTTGACTGAAACGGGAATTGATCAGCGCCGAATAGACCGCGTACTCTTCCTTTTCAACAGGATCGGTTGGGACGACACCAGCAGCTCGGGGTGTGCAGCCCGCTAATAGTAGGGCTAACAGCAATAACAATTGCTTCATGCGACCCTCAGCGCGTAAATCGCATCTTCAAGATCACCCACAGCGCATGAACACCATCGGTCCAGCGAATCTTCTTGCCTTCTTCGATCGTGCGCGGCCTGTACGAGACAGGCACTTCCACGATATGATGCCGGTACTTCAGCAATTTGCACGGCAATTCAAAATCCAGTTCAAACGCCGAGCCGGTCAAATTCAGCGCACGGAACACATCGCAGCGCACCATCTTCGTCGCCACCGCCACGTCCGACAGACGGCCGCGAAACAGCACATTCGTCAGCGTCGTCAGGAGGCGCACACCCCAGTAGTTCTGGGCATATTTGTAAACGTGGCGGCCGCCCAGCGTGCGCGAGCCGAAGATCGCTTCCGCGCCGGTCTCGGTCTGTTTCTCTGTAAACAGCGCCAGCTCGGCTGGATCGTATTCAAAATCGGCGTCTTGAATCACGCCAAATTCGCCGTGCGCTTCGCGAAAGCCGGTACGCACCGAAGCGCCCTTGCCCATGTTCCGCTCGTGATAGATCACGCGCACATCGGGGTAGGTCAGCGCCTTCAATTGCTCGCGCGTCCCATCAGTCGAACAGTTGTCGACGACGACGATGTCTTTGGCCCAGCCCGTGCTAAGCGCGATCGATCGCACTTTTTCGATGACAGGCAGCACGGAGGCCGCTTCGTTGTATACGCAGATGATGATGGATAAAGTAGGCAAGGAAAAAATCCTGCTGCGTAATGCGTACTCCATAACTCAGTGCTTTACGCAGTACGTATTACGAATTACTGGAATGTGCAATGTGATCAAAGAACCGATCAAACGTCTCCAGCATGTAACCGATCTGACCTTCATCCAGACCCGGATACACGCCCACAAAAAATGTGCTGCGTGCAACTACTTCCGCATTGGGCAAATCGCCAGTCACTCGCCGCCCGATGTGCCGATAGGCCGGGTGATTCAAGATATTGCCGGCAAACAAAAAGCGTGTCTCAATGCGGCGCGCCTCTAAATACCGCACCAATTGCCCGCGCGTAAAGCCTGCTTCAGGCCGCACCGTAATCGGAAAGGCAAACCACGCCGGTTCGGCTTCGGGCAGCCACTCTGGCAGCATCAGTGCCTCTTCATAGCGGCGCAAGTGATCGTACAACCACTCAAAGCGTTGTTGCCGGAGTCGGCTAAATTCAGCCAACCTGGCTAATTGTGCCAGACCGATCGCCGCCTGCATCTCCGTCATCTTCAGGTTGTAGCCGATCTCCACATAGCGATACTGCGGATCGAACAACAACTCGTCGCCGGAAAGTGCCGCCAATCTCGATTGGTCATCGGTCGCCTCGCGGCCCCAGTCGCGCACCGATCGAGCCACACAGCCCAGCGTCTCGTCGTTGGTGCAGACCGCCCCGCCCTCACCGGTGGTGATGTGATGGGCCGGATAAAAACTCAGCGTCGCCAGGTGTCCGAACGTCCCAATGAATTGCCCGGCCAGCCGGCTGCCCAGCGCATCGCACGCATCCTCGATCACATACAACTCGTGCCGCCGCGCAAAAGCCATGATGCGGATCATATCCGCCGGATTGCCCAGCGTGTGCGGCACACAGATCGCGCGCGTTCGATCGGAATACGCTGCTTCTAATTGTTCAGGATCAAGGTTATATGTGCCGAGTTCGCAATCGACGAGCACCGGCACCAGTTGATTTTGCACGATCGGCGCAAGCGTCGTCGGAAACGTCGCGGCGGGCGTAATCACTTCGTCGCCGGGCATCAGCCGATCGGGTTGTTGCTGGCCGCACAGCGCCGTCATCGCGATCAAGTTCGCCGATGATCCGGAGTTGGTCAACAACACCTCGCGCCGATCCAGCAGCGCCTTCAAGCCATCAGCAAATTCGCGCTCGAAATGGCCGTTGGTGAGTTGAAACTCCAACACGGCTTCGACGCCGTTGATGAGCTCATGCTCATCGAACACCCGGCCTGCATATTGCAGCAAGTCTTCGCCGGGCCGCGTCAATCGATCGGCGTGGTACAGCCGATAGAACTCGGCCACCTTCGCTTGAATCTCGGCCCACACTTCCTCGGTCGCCGCATTGCCCCTCATCATATACAACCCGCCCGGTAAGCCTGGCGCAGAACCGCCGTCACTACCGCTGCCGGCTTAGAAACTCCCGGTACCAATTCAGCGTGCGCCGCAGCCCCGCTTCAATTGAATACTGCGCCGACCAGCCCAGCAGTCGATGCGACTTCGCGCTCGACAAATACTGTTTGCCAATCTCGTGACTGGCCTGATTCAATACGGTCGGCTCCAGTTCGGGATGATCGGAAATGGCGATGATGGCCCGCGCCATGTCCAGCGCCGAGCGCGGATCGTCCATACCAAAATTGAAGCCCTGACCATAGAAGGCCTCATTATCCAGATGCTCGGCCAGGCGCAAATACCCTTCGACGATGTCGTCCACAAACAGGTAATCGCGCAGCGGC
>JAUQXD010001280.1 GCA_030834835.1 Thermoflexales bacterium
TCCGGGCTGGCACTGTCGGGCGGCGCAACCCTGTCGGTTGGCGCGTGGGCGTTTATGATGTGTGTTTTCGCTGGCGCGTATGCAGTAGCATACTTCGTCCGCAAGTTGTGGCTTTAGATCGGGAGGCCAATCATGTATCCATTTCCATTACCTGCTCTGCAAGCAACCAGCGCCGATAACCCGCTGACGTATCTCGTCTTCCTCGCCATCGGCATTGCGTTTGGCTACATTCTGGAACTCTCCGGCTTTGGTAACTCTACCCAGCTGGCCGCGCAGTTCTACTTCCGCGATCTGACCGTGCTCAAGGTCATGTTCGGCGCGATCGTCACCGCGATGGTCTTGATGTTCACGATGATCGGGCTGGGCATCCTGGACTACAACCTGGTGTGGGTCAACCCCACCTACCTCGGCTCCGGCATCGTCGGCGGTTTGATCATGGGCGTGGGCTTCATCATCGGCGGCTTCTGCCCCGGCACCTCGCTGGCCGCCGCCGCCACCGGCAAGATCGACGGCATGTTCTTTGTCGGCGGCGTGCTGGGCGGCATCTTCGTCTTCGGCGAAGTGGAGAAGTTCTTCGACACGTGGTGGCAGACCGGCGGCTATCTGGGCCGCTTCACGCTGATGGATTGGCTGGGGCTGCCCGCGGGCGTCGTCGTGACGCTGGTCGTGTTGATGGCGCTCTTCATGTTCTGGGGCGGGGAGCAACTGGAGAAATACGTCGGCAAGCGCGACCTGAAGAAAGAGCCTAAGTGGCGCTACGGATTGGCTGCGGCGCTGTTGGCCGTCGCCGTCGTCACCATCGTCATCGGCACGCCGACCACCGATCAGAAGTGGACGAAGGTCGCGCCCGTGAAAGAAGTAGCACTGACCGATCGACAGGTGCAGATCTCACCGGCCGAGTTGTACACCACGATGTACGATAACAAACTCATCACGGTGTTGATCGATGTGCGATCGGAAGCGGACTACAACCTGTATCACCTCAACAACGCGCTCAACGTGCCACTGTCGCAAATCGAGAGCGTCGTGCCCAAACTATTAGCCAAGTACACTCCAAACACCGTGTACGTGGTGATGAGCAACGACGAAGTCGCGGCGACCGAAGCGTGGCAGAAACTCGTCGCGAATAGCGTCGCCAACACCTACATTCTGGAAGGCGGCGTCAACAACTGGATCGCGTTCTTCGGCAAGGACGATCCGGAAATTGTGCCCGTCAGCCAGCCCGTTGCGGCCGATCAACTTCGTTACACCTTCCCGGCGGTGCTGGGTTCGCGCTATGCCTCGTGCTATCCTGATCCTCAAGAATATGAGGAACTGGAATACGAAGCGAAGATCAAGTTGGAGTTAAAGCGCGACAAGAGCGGCGGCGGCTGCGGTTAGTTTCCAACCCGATTGATCTACATAGCCCGACCGGACAGGCAGCCCGCTTGTCCGGTCGTTTTATTGTGCGTATTCAGTTGTGCAGGCTACCGCACGCTGGTCGACATCGTCCGTCCTCAGATGCCAGATCGAAGCGATAATACGTGATCTGGGAATATCTACCTCTCGCGCATGAGACGGAAGGGCTTAACAACCATCACGCGGCGATCCGAGTCATCTGGATCGCCGCGTTTGCTGTGCCGCCAGGCCGCCCCATTCGTGGATTCGAGCGCCATTCGTTGACACCCTTTTGCCGCGTTTGATTTGCCGCCAACCGTCACCGCTGTGCGCAACACCCGCCGCGGCTGCGCGGCCAATTGATGTCAGCGCTATGTTATAATCGAAGCGAAGTATCGTTGGCCGAGCTAAAAACGGTCGGGAGGACATGCCATGTTATCTGTGCGTACGCATCAATTGCTTGATCAGGCCGTGGCCGTGCTGCCGAGCAGTGAAGAGGAAATCATCACCAAAGGGATTGCGGCTGAGACTTCCGAGCGCATTGTAGCGCTGCGGCAGTCGACCCGGCACTGGCAGTCCGCCTATGGCTCGATCCAGCAGCTGGAGAGTCGCTTACAACACGCCGGCGTGACACCGGACGATCACACGCTGTACACCGAGTTGCTTGAGTGGCGGGCCGCCACTCAAGAATTAAGCCAGCTCGTCAATCTCCTGGAATCTCTCTGATGGCGTGGCACCAGACGGTTATCCTTAAACTGCGGGCCAGCGGCCTGTTTCAGGAGGCGCGCGTGGTTGGTGCTAAAGTGCGGGCGTCGATCAGCGTGACATCCTTTGTCGATATCCACTTTGACCCGACCACCCGCAGTTACTCCTACGCGCTGATCGATCTCACGCTGCCTTATCCGGGTGACAAACGGGTGTTTGGCTGGGACGATTACGCGCACGAAGGCGTGGCTGAACTGACAGGCCTGCCGACATTTCCGCATCACTTCCAACGGCGCGACGCGGCAGGCCGTTGGTTGTTCGAGCCTTCTCAAATGCGCGGTCAGGTGGGCGTGGAGATTGACGTGGTGATTGCGACCGTGCGCGACTACCTGCAGACTCGCGCTACTTGAAGCGACGCGGAAATTACTGACCACGCGGCGATCCGAATCATCTGGATCGCCGCGTTTGCTTTGCCGCCAACAGACACCCTCCCCCGTCGATATGCTACTCATCGACGGGGGAGGGCGGGGGGGGGGTTTGCTTTGCCGCCGACTGCTTACCCATTCGTGAATTCGAGGTCTATTCGTTGACGCCCCATTCGCCGCCCGCGTCCACGTCACTTCCTGCTGAGGTTGATGGATGCGCTGCCCTTACAGTGCATATTCAACTGAGTCATTCACTTCGATTTGCGCGGTATTAAATGGCTTAGCAGGATGCCTAATATTAGGCTAATGGCGGCGAGCATGAAGGTCGCAGTGGATAGTGAACTATTCTGGCTCGCCGTTTTGCTGGATGGCAAAGAGGGTTGATCAATTGGAGCAGCTGAACTTGAGCTTTGCTTTGATACATTATCGAGCGGCCTAAGCATCAATGCTGCGGCAAGAACTGCATGCGCGGTAAGTGCAGTCAATATAACTGCTAGCGCAGATTCCTCCATGAGGGCTTTTTCTGGAGTGCGCATGTATGAAAGATAGCCGGACAGGCATAAATAGAAAAGCACAATGCTGTAGATCAAGATGATGACAACAGGATTCGAGAAGATTTTTAGAAGTTTCTGTAACTCATGTCGGTCTTCCCTCTTTCGATACACGGCATAACTATTGGCAAGGACTATCACGTAGAAGAGGCCAATGACTACTGTAGCATACGGCCAAGCAGGAATCGCATTGATGAATCCAGGCGGTATTAAACCACCAAGCGAAATGAATCCGGGCCACAGTATCAAGAACAAATGATCAAAAGCAAATACCCTGCGTGATCGATTTCCAAGCCAATACTGCCGGGTTTCCACATCCACCGCAATTGCAACGGTCAAAAGGCCGGTTGCTGTGAAAGAAACTTGGGCCATCGTGGTAAAGAAAGTGATCAAATACGAAGACATAGCCATGAGTGTATGTTCTTAACTGCCATGCGCGATCTCAGTGGTCTTAACTCACTTCAATTT
>JAUQXD010001281.1 GCA_030834835.1 Thermoflexales bacterium
TGGTGCACCGCGCATCCCAATGATTGCGTCGATCTGCCCGATTCGTGCGCGCACTCGCATCCTTTCAACTGCCTGCGCAAGGGCCAGGCATTCTGGTGGATGATGGCGCGGCTGGCGGGCTGGGATGGTGTGACGCAGTAGAAACGATCGGACTTGAGTGTCACACCGCACCTGCCGGTGGGTGCAGGTGTTCCGAACGCAGTGAGGAATCTCTCGCGCGGCAGGCGGCGTGGCTGGTCGGGCCAGAGATTCCTCAGTCGCGGAAAAGAACGCTCCTTCGGAATGACAATCATCTGAGAAGTTTTTGCACTCACGCACCACGTCGCGGCGCAGTGGACATATCGGAATGACACAGCTTGCCGACCCCGACAGCAGCAAGTTGCGTGCTAACGACCTGAATCGGCTATACTACTGGCAAGTCGCCGGGGCTATGCAGCCAGGCGATAAATCACACGCACAGGAGAGCGACGATGGCCAAGAAGATTTTGCAGCTGGTCGGCGACTTCGTGGAAGACTACGAGGTCATGGTTCCGTTTCAGGCGTTGCAGGCCGTGGGGCACAAGGTGCATGCGGTATGTCCCGACAAACGCGCCGGCGAAAAAGTCCGCACGGCGGTTCACGATTTCCTGGGCGATCAGACGTACAGCGAAAAGCCCGGCCACGATTTCGCCCTCAATGCGACCTTCGCCAACATCAACCCCGCCGACTATGACGCGCTGGTGATTTCGGGCGGTCGCGCGCCGGAATACATCCGGTTGAACGCGAAGGTGTTGGAGATCGTGCGTCACTTCTTCGCCGAGAATAAACCGGTCGCGTCGATCTGTCATGGGGCGCAGGTGCTGGTGGCGGCGGGCGTGTGTAAGGGCCGCAAGATTTCGGCGTATCCCGCCGTTGGCCCGGACGTGACGGTTGCCGGCGGCGAGTATGCCGACATTCCGGTCGATAAAGCCGTGACCGATGGCAACCTGGTGACTGCTCCAGCGTGGCCCGCTCATCCCGATTGGATCGCGCAGTTCCTGGTCGTGCTGGGCACCAAGATCAGCCACGAATAAAATCAAAGTCACACGATCTGGCATTCAAATGAAAAACGAGGCCACGGAAAATTCCGTGGCCTCGTTGCTGTGTGATGAGATCAAGCCAGGCTAAGCGCGCCAGCTGAGGATTTGTTGCTCGAATTGCGCGTCACGCCCCTGCTGCGCGGACGCCGATGTGACAATCGACAGCGCACAGAGCAGTGATAATCCCAGCATGATTGCGATTTTGCGCATGATTCAAACTCCTGCTGAAATCGCTTGCGGGGTGGATGGTAGTGCAAAATGGAACGAAACGCAAATTAAGGCGCAAAGTCAGAATCGTGTGACAACCGGCGAGCTGGCAAGAAATGTCAACTTTGGCTGAGCGATCTGTAATACAGTAGACTCATCTCAAATTCGATCAGTTCAAGGAGTCTCGCCATGCCCGATATTACCAGCCTGATGCTCAGCACCGCGGTGCCCATTATCGTCCTCACCATCGTGTCCATCGTCGTCGTGATGTTTGTTGTGCGGCGCATGACCGGCCCCAACAAGCAGCTGCTCGCCACCGGTGAAACCGCGCAGGCCACCGTCTTGCAGATGACGGACACCGGGATGCGCATCAACGACAATCCGCGGGTCAGCCTGCTGCTGGAAGTGCGCCCGGCCAACCGCCCCGCCTATCAGGTTGAGGTCAAGCAAGTTATCTCGATGCTGCAAGCGTCGCAGTACCAGCCCGGCCAGCTGCTGGAAGTCAAGATCGATCCCAGCGATCAGAAGAAGGTCGCCATTACGGCGGTGCTCAGCGGCGGTGTGCCGGGTATGATGGGCGCGGCTCAAGTAGCGCAAATGCAACAAACACTGCTCGCCACCGAGCAGATGTATAACGCCGTGCGCACGATGGGTGTGCCCGCCCAGGCGGCCATCCTGGCCGTCACGGATATGGGCGTGCGTGTGGGCGACTCGGCCTCGATGATGAAGGTCAGCGTGCAGGTGCAGCCCACCGATCGACCCGCCTTCCGCGCCGAGACGCAGGGCGCTATCTCGGACGCCTCGCGCGCCAAGTACCAGCCCGGCAGCACCGTCTGGGTCAAGTTCAATCCCAATGATTTGACGCAAGTCGCGCTCGATCACGCTTAGTCGTTCGCCAGATTCAGTCTTAGAGCAGAGCCGCCTCGCTTGCAATCTGTGATCTACAAAGCCCATAAACGAAGAGACATCACAGTCGGCTACTTGCGCTGTGATGTCTCTTTTGTTAGCCGCAGTCCGGTTCTGTTCGAGACGCAGTCATTTCCCGGCGAATGCGGTTTTATCCGTCCATTCCGCAATCCGCCTGCATTTTTCGAGGCGAACCAATTGCCTGTTTGGCGCGTTTGCTCGCATTGATCGCCAGCAAGAAATCGTTCAGCATGATCCGGCATGTCGGCCCTTCCCGATCGAGCGCGGACGAGGCCGCCGACACCACGATGTTCAGGATGTCGCCGCCGGCGAGGCCCTCGGTCTCAGCCACCAATCGATCCCAATCGACAGCGCGCAGTTGCACCGGCAGCCGATTCGGAATGTGGTAGCGCCACAGGCGCGCACGAGCGTCATCATCGGGCAGCGGCATTTCGATGTGGCCCAGAATGCGGCGGATAAAAGCCGTATCATAGTTGGAGGCCAGATTCGTAGCAAACACCGTCACGCCCGAGAAGTGATCGAGTTCCAGCAGCATCACCGAGCGGCTGACGTTGACGGCGTGATCGGTGCTCTGTGTGATGTTGGTCAAGCGTCGCCCCAGAATCGAGTCGGCTTCGTCGAAGAACAATAATGCCTGTGTCTCGCGCGCCTTCTGAAACGCGGCCTTGATGTTCTTGGCGGTCTCACCCACGTACTTCGATTCGATCTCGGCGTAGTTGGCGCGGATGATGCCCAAACCCAATTCGTGCGCGATGGCTTCGGCCCCAAAGCTTTTACCGGTGCCGGGCGGCCCGTACAGATTGATCGCCGTTCGCCCGCCATACGGATCAATCTCGTCCAGGCCGAAGTCTTCATACAAGACGTGATGATATTTGATCTTGGTCAGCAGCGCGTTGATCTGCTGGCGGGTGACATCGCCTATCACCAGGTCTTGCAGGCGGCGGCGCGGCATCTCCACTACAAACATCGCCACGCGGCGACTGATGGTGTCCGCTTCGGTTTCCTTCGAGCGGGCCACGCCGCCCGGCGTCACAACTCGCTCGCCGATGACGGGCACGGTCGGTTGAGTAACCACATCGTTGTTATCCATGATTGATCTCATAGGCCGGATTGCGTATCAGTCCCGGCCTTTCATACGCTCACGCAAAGTCGCAAAGGCTTTGCGTGAGGTCATTCTTCTAAAATCGCCAACTCGCGCTCCAGCCACTCCATCTCCAGCGTGTCGACGTAGTGGTTGATCGCCGCTTGCAGAAACGGCGGCAAGTCAGGATGGATGGCCGTGAAGGTCGCGTTGAAATCGGGGTGATCGTTGTACGCATTACCCAACCCGCGCAGCACTTCCAGTGACGGTTCATAGAAATAGCGCAAGTGTTGATGCCAGTGGCCCAGCATCGCCTGAATCTCCGGGCTGGTTGGGCCTTTGCTCATGTTGGCGGCCAGATTGCTGTAAATCGCCCCACCCTCTTGTTTGATTTGCTCCTGCTTTTCAGGTGAGTAGCTATTCCACAGCTGGTACGATGCTTTGACGTTATCCGCGCCCCATTGTTTGGCGGCTTCATCGGCATAACGCTGCTCTTGCTCTTTGTCGAAGCCCTGAAAGATGCGTTTCTTGCTCATGGTCACTTCCCCCACTAAATGCAAAATGGTGTTATCGACGGTCTGGATCAGCGCCTGCAACCGATCGATCTTTTCGGCCAATTGATGCCGATGCGTTTGCAGCGCCGACACCCGATCGAACTGCTTATCGTCCAGAATAGCCTTGATCTGCATCAAGTCCAGATCGAGTTCGCGGAAGAACAAAATCTGCTGCAAGCGAAACAGCGCGTCGTCATCGTAATACCGATAGCTGTTGCGCCCGACCGAGGCCGGCTTGAGCAAGCCGATCTCGTCGTAGTAGTGCAGCGTGCGCACACTGACGCCGGCCAGATTAGACAACTGTTTGACGGTGTAGGTCGGTTTGTCCTTCATGCCGAAAATTATAAGCTATGACGCGACGTGAGGGTCAAGGGGGAATTTTGGTTTTGTAGTTCACTCAACCGTGCTACAATCGCCCACTGAATAAGCGGGCGCACTTGCACCGCGCTGCGGAGCAGTGCAGGTGTGGCCGTCCGCTCTGCCCTTAACACTGGAGAACTCTATGCCCCGCATGATCACCTTTGACGACAACGGCATCCGCTTCACCAATCGCATCATCGGCATCGCGATCGATCGCGGCCGCGTGCTGTTGCATCGCACCGACGACATGACGTTCTGGGCGATGCCCGGCGGCCGCGCCGAGTTAATGGAAGCCTCGCCGGACACGCTGGTGCGCGAGATGCAGGAGGAGATCGGCGTGGACGTCAGGGTCGATCGTTTGTTATGGCTGGCCGAGAACTTCTTTCACTACGGGTCGCGCGCCCACCACGAGATCGGCTTCTACTATCTGATGCACCTGCCCCTCGACTCGCCCCTGCGCGACACCACCGTGTTTATCGGTCATGAAGGCGACATGGACGTTCACTTCGAATGGTTCCCGGTCGATGCACTGGAAAATGTTCTGCTCTTTCCATCGTTTCTGCGCACCGGCCTCAAATGTTTGCCTGAACACACGGTTCACATCGTGCACGTCGATCTGCCCGAAGAGAGTGCTCGACCATGACGGCTTCGCTGCGGGTCTGCATCGATGTCTCTGCAGCTGTGCATCAGCGCGCGGGGCTGGGCCGCTATGCGCATGAGCTGGTGAAGGGGCTGATGGACCTGGAATCTGCGAGTGTCACATCGCACCTGCCGGTGGGTGCAGGTGTTCCGAGCAACGCGAGGAATCTCTTTGTAGACCAGGCCAATGATCAGCCGGGTACGGAGATTCCTCGTCGCCGCAGCGCGGCTCCTCGGAATGACACTCACTCCCTGCAATTGATGGCGTTTTATCATCAACGCGGCGAAGCGGTGCTGCTGCCGCCGATCGATCAGCTGCCCACCTTCACGACCCGCCTGTCGGTGCGACCGTGGCGATTGACTACCGCGCTCGCTTATTTCACAGGCTTCGGGCAAGATCGATTATTTGGCGACGCCAACATCTTTCACGCGACAGAGCATTTGCTTCCGCGTCTGCGCCGCATCCGATCGGTCTTCACGCTGCACGATCTGATCTTCCAATTCGATCCCGATTCGCACAAGCCGCTCAACATCGCCTTCCTCAAGACCATGATGCCACGCTTTCTGCGCGCCGCTGACGCCATCATCGCCGTGTCAGAGTGCAGTAAGCGTGATGCGGTGCGGCTGTACAACATTCCGCCCGATAAAATCCGCGTGATCTATGAAGGCGTCGATCCGCACTTCGCGCCCGTCACCGATCAAGCGAAGTTGTCGGCCGTGCGTGCCAAATACAACTTGCCTGAACGCTTCATCGTGCATGTCGGCACCATCGAGCCGCGCAAGAATCTGCCATTGCTCTTTGATGTGATCGCGCAGGCGCGCGCTCAATCGGATCAGCGCCTCGTCGTCGCGGGCAAACCTGGTTGGCTCACCGAACCGATTTTGGCAAAGGTCAAAGAGTTAGGCTTAGAAGATCGCGTGACCTTCATCGGCTTTGTCGCCGATGAGGATTTGCCTGCGTTAATCTCGTCCGCCACGTTGCTGGCGCTGCCCTCCAAATACGAAGGCTTCGGCCTGCCCGTCCTCGAAGCGATGGCGTGCGGCACACCCGTGATCGCGTCGAACGCCTCGAGCCTGCCGGAAGTGGGCGGCGATGCGGCGCTGTATGCTCGACCGAATGATCCGGCCAGTTGGGCGCAGCTGATCGATCGGATGTGGAACGACGACGAATTGCGATCGTCGTTACGTGAAAAGGGCCTCAAACAGGCCGCCAAATTCAAGTGGGCGGCGATGGCGCGTGAAACAGCGGAGGTCTATCGGGCGGTGAGTAGAACGACAGATTAGAGTTTTGGCCGCGAAGCCGATCGCTCGAACCTCTGACGAAACCTGATCGTATAATGATCATCAGCGGCGCATGAGCCGCCACATTCTACTCAGGGGGAAAGTCATGTCGTTGCTCAAGAGGATCAGTGTCGTGCAGTTCAACGTGACCAACTGGGATCAGGCTAAAGCGTTTTACACTGAGAAATTGGGGCTGCCCATTTCCTTCGACGCGGGCACAGACGCGGGCTGGTGCGAGTTTGGCCAGCAAGGCCAGACCACGCTCGCCATCAACCTGTGGCGCGACGGCGAACCGCCCCGCAGCGGCGGCGCGACGCCCGTCTTCGACGTGGACGATTGCGTGGCGGCCGTGGCCGAACTACGAGCGCGCGGCGTGAAGTGCGATGACGCCGAGGTTATTCCGAACATGGTAACCTACGCCAACGTCTACGACCCGGAGGGCAATCGGTTCCAGATCGCTCAATCGACCTACCCCGGCTAGGATTGCCGGTCGCCGTCCACAGCCCGCGCCGAAGCGCGGGCTTTTTATTTACCGATTGACCCGCGTGCCGATTCCGCCTAAAATAAACGCATCCCACGTGCGCGAGGCCGACGATGAGTGACCAGGACGAAATCGAGCGCATCAAACGCATTCGTGATCAGCAGATCAAAGTCCGCTACGACCCCGATGAGAAAAAGGCCCGCTACAATAAGATCAGCGTGCAGCGGCGGCAGGGCACGAAGGTCACAGTCAAGAGCGTGCTGAAAGACGTACCCGATAAAGTGTGGTGGTCACTTATTGGCGGCCTGATTGGCCTGGTGTTTATGCTCATCATCATGCGCCTACCAGGTGCGCCGGATTATGCCCTCTACATCGGGCTGGCCGGCGTCGGCTTTGGACTGGTGATCGGCTTCATCCTGGGCAAGCAGCGCGATTCCGGCAAAGAAGACTGGGGGCCAAAGGGCGGGCGCAAGTAACCGGAGCAACTTCGATGCCATTTGAGATTATTCTTGCGCCAGAGGCAAACGCCGACCTGCGAGGCATCCGAGCCTTTCATCGCGCGGAAATCCTTGGCGCAATTGATTCGCATCTGCAATATGCACCGACAAACCTCAGCCGTAGCCGAATCAAGCGGTTGCGCCTGATCGATTCGCCGGCCTATCGACTGCGTGTCGGCGATTATCGGGTATACTACGATGTGAACGATGATGCTCAAACCGTAAACATCTTGCGCGTGATTCACAAGGGAGATTCAGCCAGGTATTTGGGAGAAGCGGGAGGCGACGCATGACAACGCAACTGTTAGAACTTGAAGATCTCGATGCGCGGCTACGGGCGGCCATTCATCGGCCGGACCGTGGACCGGTCTTGCTCACCGAAAATGGCAGGCCCGCGTACATTGTGCGCGAATTGGACGACGAGGATTTGTCGGACGAACTGCTGGAGCATGATCCGAAATTCCTGGAATCCATCCGCCAGGCGCGACAGCACATTTCCGAAGGAAAAGGCATTTCTTTAGCCGAGGCCCGCGCGCAGTATGCCACCGAAGACGAATCGTAACACCGCTGCGTTCCTCACCAACCCGTTCTCCCTGTGAGAGCGGGTTTTTTG
>JAUQXD010000135.1 GCA_030834835.1 Thermoflexales bacterium
CGATCTGCCGCGCGGCCCGCTGGCCGTCACCTTCGATCGCGTGTCGTTCAGTTACTCGGAGGCAGAGCCGGTGTTGAAAGAGGTTTCGTTTACGTTACCGGCGGGCCAGGTGTTGGGCGTGCTCGGTCGCACAGGAAGCGGCAAGACGACGCTGGCGCGCCTGCTGCTGCGCCTGTACGATGTGCAAGACGGCGAGATTTGCCTTGAAAACAAGCCGGTTCGAGCAGTGCGCGACAGCAACTTGCGGCAGCGTGTAGGCATGATCACGCAGGATGTGCAGTTGTTTCACGCCAGCGTGCGCGATAACCTCACATTCTTCGAGCCGGACGTGCCCGACGGCGTGCTGCGCGAGCAGTTGATCGATCTGGGTTTATGGCCGCGTATCAGCGCCCTGCCCGATGGACTGGACACCGAACTCGCGTCGGGCGGGCGCGGTCTATCGGCGGGCGAGGCGCAGTTGTTGACGTGCGCGCGACTATTCCTGCGCGATCCCGGTCTGGTGATCATGGATGAAGCTTCGGCGCGGCTCGATCCGGCGACGGAACACTTGATCGAAGCGGCGATCGATCGGCTGCTGACCGAGCGCACGGGCATCATCATTGCCCATCGCTTGAAGACCGTGCTGCGCGCCGATCGCATTTTGATTCTCGAAGATGGCCGCATCATCGAAGAGGGCGAACGCGAAACGCTGCTGCGCGATCCGCAGTCGCGGTTTTATCAGTTGTTGCAGACAGGGCTGGAAGAAGTGCTGGCATAAAGCGATCCACGAAGGACACCAAGGCCACGAAGAAAAACTTAGTGAACTTCGTGTCCTTCGTGGATCATGTTTTTCAGGCGCAGACAAGCGAGCCGCGAATCAAGTGAAGACCTATCACTATCTCTGGCGCATGGTGCGCTATCGATTCTGGCTGTACATGGCCGATGCCGTGACGTGGGCGCTGATTCATCTGGCCCCGCTGATCCCCGGCCTGATCTCGCGCGCCTACTTCGATACGCTGACAGGCGAAGCGACGGCGACGTTGAGCGTGGAGAGCATCGTCGTCATCCTGCTGATGTTCGCTCTGGCGCGCATCGTCTTCTTTGTCACCGGCTTCATGGCCGATGCGCCGCATCGCTTCCACATGAGCCATCTGCTGCGCCACAATTTGTTCAAGCGCATCCTCGATCTGCCCGGTGCGAAGGCGCTGCCCATCTCGCCCGGCGACGCGATCAGCTATTTCCGCGATGACGCCAAACAGGTGGAAGACGGCATCAGTTGGACGCTGGACATGATCGGCATGATCCTGTTCAGCACATTGGCGTTGAGCATTCTGCTCAGCATCAACGCACAGATCGCGCTGCTGGTTTTTGCGCCGCTGGCTTTCGTCGTGGCGATCAGTCAGGCGGCCAGCGGGCGCATTCAGCGCTATCGGCGCGCCAGCCGCGAGACGGCCGCCGCCGTCAGCGACAGTCTGGGCGAGATGTTCGAGGCCGCGCAGGCCATCAAGGTGGCGGGCGCGGAAGATCACGTCATCGCCCACTTCCGAAAACTCAATGAAGCGCGCCGCGTCACCGCGTTGAAAGACGTGGTGTTTACCGAAGGGCTTAATTCCATTGCGGCCAGCACGGTCAGTCTGGGCACGGGTCTCATTCTCTTGCTCGGCGCGAACGCGATGCACAGCGGCGCGTTCACCGTGGGCGACTTCGCGCTCTTCGTGTACTATCTCAACTTCGTCACCGATTTCACCCGCTTTTTCGGCATGTTTTTGGCCAATTACAAACAGAGCACGGTGGCCTTTGAACGGCTGAACACGCTGATGCAAGGCGCTTCGCCGCAGCACATCGTCGAACCGAACACACTGCATCTACTGGATCATCTCCCGCCGATCGCGCCGCCCACACTCCATGGCGAACGCCTGCAAACGCTGGACGTGATCGATCTCACGTATCGACATCCCGAAACGGGACGCGGCATCGAGCATATCAACCTCCGATTGGAACGCGGCTCGTTTACGGCCATCACGGGTCGCATCGGTTCGGGCAAGTCCACACTTGTGCGCGTGTTGTTAGGCTTGCTGCCCAGAGACAGCGGCGAGATTCGGTGGAACGATGATGTCATTGCTGATCTCGCCTCGTTCTTCGTGACGCCGCACAGCGCCTACACGCCGCAGACGCCGCGCCTGTTTAGCGAGAGCTTGAAGGACAACATCCTGCTCGGTCTCGCCGCCGATGACGATCGGGTGCGGGCGGCGCTTCACGCCGCAGTATTGGATCACGACGTGGCTAATTTCGAGGACGGTCTCAACACGTTAGTCGGTCCGCGCGGCGTGCGGTTATCGGGCGGGCAGATGCAACGCGCGGCGGCGGCGCGGATGTTCGTGCGGCAAGCGGATTTGCTGGTGCTGGATGATCTATCGAGCGCGTTGGATGTGGAAACTGAGCGCATGCTGTGGGAACGACTCTTCACCGATCGGGCAGAGAAAACCGAGCGGCCCACGTGTCTCGTCATCACGCATCGCCGCGCGGCCTTGCGTCAGGCCGATCACATCCTCGTGCTGAAGGATGGCCGCATCGAGGCCGAGGGCACGCTGGACGATCTGCTGGCGACGAGTGAAGAGATGCGGTCGTTGTGGAGAAGCGAAGATTCCGAGTAGAGGCAGACCCATGTGTCTGCCCGCGCGGTGGGCGAACACATGGGTTCGCCCTTACAATTTGTCGATTACAAATCGAGATCAGGTTCGGCTTTGCGTTTGGCGGCATCGCGCTGCTGTTGTCGCACGAACAGCGGATAGCCCACGGCGAACACGACTGCAAACATAAACCACTGCCCCGCATAGCCCAGATGCGAGCCTTCGCTGAGGTCGAGCGGGGACAATCCGGCGTAGGGCAACACGTTGTCCGGGTCGGTGTCTGGCGCTTGTTGAATGTAGATCGGCAGCAGCGGATACGGCACCTGCGCGCCGATAGCCTCGACGTTCGCTTTATTCCACGCCGTCAGGCGTTGGCCGGGGGCCGGCGTCGGATCGGTGGGGATGCCGATGCCGGTCTGATTGCGTGAGGTGCGAATCTGGCCGCGCACCTCAACCACGCCCGATTGAGCATACTGCGGCCACTGGCCGTTCTCGGCTTCTTCCAGCGGAATCCAACCCCGATCGACGAGTACCGCCCGATCACTCCCTGCGATATGCAGCGGCGTCAGCAAACGCGCGCCCAACGTGGCGTTCCACATCTGGCTGCGCAGTGCCACCTCTTGCGCAAAATCGAACTCGCCGCGCACGACGACGGAGCGATATTCCATGTTGGTCAGATCATCAATCGACGTATTGGCATCCAGCGTCAGCGGCGGCGCATCCAGTTGGGCCTGCACGCGGGCATTGTAGGCGCGGCGTTCGTCCAGCCGTTCAAGTTGCCAGATGCCGAGACGCACCATCACGCCGATCGCGATGATGACAAGGACCGTGGCTACACGCCACTTGCGAACGAACAGAGTTTTGAGCATGAAAGGATTATAGCGTAGGGGCGAGGCATTCGCATACGAATCCGCGTTGACCAGAATTCTGATCGCGGTTTCGATGCTGGCAGGCTGGATGTTGATGGCCGCGAAGCATGCCTCGCCCCTACGCTACGCCAAAATCCACGGCCGCGCTTCGCGCGGAAATCAACCTTTAAGGAAAGGACAAGCCCCTTCCTCAAACTCCATCCCCCAGAGTTCAGACCTTCAGAGTCTCCAGAGCGCAGAGACATCAGAAGCCAGAGGCAAACGGGGCTACCACCAGCCGAAAACCGATATTGTAGTGACGACTGAACGGATAGTCGTAGTGGCGATAGGCACAGCGCGCGAACCTCTTGTCGTGGTTGAACGCACCCCCGCGCACCACCCGGCGCATATCGCTCGCCGCCGTTTCGCGCCCATCATCAATCTTATACGGATATGACTCGTAAAGTGAATGACACCACTCCCACACATTGCCGACCATATCCGCTACGTCGTACGGACTGTCACCGTGCGACGAATACACGCCCACGGGCGTGGTGCCGCCTCTGCCGCCTTCACTCGAATTACACTTGTTCTTGTCAAACTCATTGCCCCACGGCCACTCATTGCCGTATTCACCACGCGCCGCTTTCTCCCATTCGGCCTCGGTAGGCAGGCGCAGCGTCAAGTCCTTCAATTCACCTCGCAGCGTACCCGTTAGCCATTGGCAATACGCCCTCGCATCGTGCCACGAGACATTGACCACTGGATGATCGGCTTTCTTCTTCCGATCCTTTTCAAGACTGAATTTGTAGGCGGCGGTTTCGACAAACTGGGCAAACTTCTCATTCGTCACCAGGTTGCGGCCTATCCAATAATCATACGGAATCTCAACTGTGTGCTGCGGGCGCTCATTATCCTGCGCCAGTTGGTTATCGTCTTTGCTGCCCATCAGAAATTTGCCAGCCGACACACGGACAAATTCAAGGCCGCCCCACGTCTGCACGTTGGCGACGAGCGTCAATTCGCGCCCCCGGAAGTCTTTGGCAATGGGTCGATCCGATTCGGTGGGTTCAGAGGTGTCGTCAGACTCAGGCGTAGTTGCCTCAATCACGAGCGCCTCTTTCGCGCTTGGTGCGGTCACGACTGGTGCGGGCACAGGCACGGCCGTCAGATGGATAAACGCCTCCAGCGCCGCAGGCGTGAATTGAACGTCAAAAGATTTGATCTCTTTCAGCGTGCGGCGCAGGCGCAGCGACCGCGCGTAATCTTGAAACGTCGCGTCCAAAGTGGCTTCACCCTGCGCCCACTTCAGCGCATCGCCGATGAACTTGTGGCGCAGGTCAACATCGTCGATGGCTTTGACGCGCTCCACAAAATTCGGCGGCGCGGCCCGCATCAACACCTGCCAGCGGGTGAAGTCGTCGCGATGGATACCCTGGGCCTGTCCGCTGTTCTTCAACATGGCCCATTGCAAGTTCACGTCGTTGATGAAGGTCTTGACCTTGCGCGGATTGATCTCCGCGCCCGTGACCAACACCGACCAGTGGCGGCGCACTTCGTCATCCACCACCAACTTTGCCTCGGCGTTGTTCTGCAGGAAGTCGCCCATCTGATCGGTCAGTATCGGCGGCAGTTCGAAGCGCAGTTGAATGATCTTCTCCAGATAGTCGCTGGCGCTCTCACCAGTCAGGTGGATGTTCTGGTAGTGGCTGGTGACGGCCTCGCGGATCACGTTCGCATCCGCGCCCAGCACAAAGACGCAGCCCTGCTTGTCCAGAAACAACTTGATCGTTTCCAACACCTGCACCACTTTATCCGGCAGACAGCGGTCCAGATCGTCGATGAAGATAACCAGCGCGCCTCTGGACTCATCAATCTTTCTGGGATCACCCGTGTCGTGAACCCACCGCGCGAGCAGTTCGTCCAATGCATCGGCGAAGAAGTCGAAGAAGGCCGTATTTTGAGCAAACGGCGTTTCCGTCTTGAACTTGTTGATGTCAAATTCAACGCCGGTCTCGTCCGCTTTGAGACTGAAGAAACTCAGGAACGTGGCGATGACGTCGCGCCTGGGGTAGTTCTTGTCCAGAACTTTGCTCCAGAATTTATTACCCAGCCCGCCGCTAGCCATCGTCGCCAGGATCACCCGAATCAGCGCGGCCAGCAAATGATCTTCATTGG
>JAUQXD010001282.1 GCA_030834835.1 Thermoflexales bacterium
ACCGCGTAACATTCCAGCACATCCGGGTCGTCACTGATCGTTTTGAGGCCTGAATCATAGCGCTCGTCAAACGCGGCCGTCAGGCGGATGAAGGCCGTCATCGGCTTGCCCAGCGCGGCCGGATCGATCTTGATCGTGTAACCGCAAATAACGCCGCGCTGCTCCAGCTTGCGGATCCGCTCAAACACCGATGGCGCCGTCAGGCCCACTTCGGCGGCCATGGCCGCATTCGTCAGCCGCGTATCGCGCTGCAACAGATCGAGGATCTGACGATCGATGTCGTCAAGTTGGACACTCACAGTGCTTTCACCACCGGGCGCAGATTCGCATCAGATTGACGCGGCGCTTCGCCGAGCAACTCAATCACGACAGGCGCGCGACCCACGGATGATACCACCGCATAGTCATGCTTCGTCTGCAGCGCAATTTCTTCACCGCGCTTCAACACGTGATCGCGACCGCTCAACGTGACCCACGCCCGCCCAGATCGAATCCGCATCCCCCGATAATTCCGCGTGACCCGGAACGTTTCCCGACCTATCAGCACCACCCGCATCACATTCGTCAATTCACCGCTCATATCTAACCTCCATTGGTTTGTACGCCTATTTGACTACTATTCTAAGTCTGTTTTTCGATTTGTCAATACCTATTAGGTGTCGTGATTAAATTCTCTAATCTTGTTAGGCAGAAACCGGCAACTGCGCCCCTTCCAGTTGGAGCAGCCACGCCTTCGTCTGGATGCCGCCGCCGCCCGAATAGCCGTGCAGCGATCCATCCGACCCCAGCACGCGATGGCACGGGATCACGATCGGCACGGGATTATGCCCTAGCGCTTGACCCACCGCACGCGAAGCCTGTGGCCGCCCGATCGCTTTGGCGACCTCCCCATAGGTCAGCCATTGGCCCCGTGGAATTTCCAACGCCGCCGACAACACCTGCCGCTGAAAGTCCGTCATCGTCGTCATGTCTAGTGGCAAATCGAACTGGATGCGCTTGCCGTCGAGGTATTCGCGCACCTGTCGCATCGCGTCCGCACAACGCTCGCGTGAACGCACCAGCGTCGCCTTCGTGCGGCGCTGCACCCGATCGACAAAACTCCGCTCGCCCAGCCCAAAGTCCAGCGCGATCAACCCGCGTTCGCTCACCGCCACATACAACTCGCCGACTCTTGAATGAGACACCACATCGTAATACACCGTTCGCCCCCTCGCCCGATCTAACGCCTGTCGCAATTTCGCCTGCGCGCGCTTCGTCTCTGCCGCAGTTGGTCCTTTAGCATAAGCAGCGTCCAACGCTTGAACTACCATATCTCGCTCATCCATCATCCACCTCGCGCTTCGCTGATTCGCAAATTCGCCGAATCGCTGAATTGTGCGCGCAACTTCTTCAACGCCTGATACACATTCGCTCGCGCCGCTTCTTCGGTGCACCCCAACGCCGCCGCGATGTCGTCGTAGCCCAGCTCTTGATACTGCCGCATGATCAAGGCCGCGCGTTGTTGATGGGGCAGCGCCTCGCCGGCGCGCGTCACCGCCGCGATCGTTTCGCGGCGCACCACCCGATCGGCCGGCG
>JAUQXD010001283.1 GCA_030834835.1 Thermoflexales bacterium
CAACAACGGGTTTCATGAAACACGTGACCTTTCTCCCCCGCAGAAGAAATGGTTTGAACCGTGAGCCTCACTCCCGCGCGACGCGCCAGTCTAACTATGCCATTATCCGTCGATATCGACAATGGCCCATTTGACCTAACCTGCGACTACCACAACGTCGCGCAGTGCGCTTGGCACGCCGCCGATCCAACTACGCGACTACTGAACCATCGCACTTACTGCTTCCACACCAACGGCAGCCACACGTGCTGATCGAGCGGCACATTGGGCCGCAGTTCGATCAGCGTGATCGACGACGGCGGAAACGTCGCGCTGAACGCAGCCGCCGCGCCGCCTGTCCCCGGCCCGATTGACTGATCCGCGCCCCGCAGAATCGCCGTGAGGTTGGCCGCGCTGTAGCGATAGACCGGCGCTGCCGCAAACGGCACATAGCCCGAGATCGTCACCGTGCTGGTCAACGGTTGAGTCAATGACTTGTTGATGATCATCAGCGTCAGGGCATTATCCGCGCCGCGTTTGGCCGCATAGATCGCCAATCGATCTTGATCGGCGCTGACGGCGCGCACGCTCGTTTCCCCAAAAGCGTGATCAGCCCCATCGTAGTTGCGATACATCCGAAACGCAAAAGCGCCCGGCTCAGTGGCGTCCGGCGGCGACCACAATGTCGCTAAGTCCAGCCCCTGCCGCCCGAAGATGCCCAGCACATCGGCCTGTGTCACTGCGCCGTTGATGTGATCGAGCGCGCCCCAGTTGTATTCGGTGATCGCCAGTTTCGTACCCGGATAATTTGCCGCCACCCATTCTTTCATGCGCGGGATCAACTGCACCGCCACATCGCCGCCGTCCGAGATCCAACTCTCGTCCGCGTAACCTGTGTCCCACAACGATCGCGTCGATCGCAATCGCAGCGCTTGCGTAGCCGCATTCCCGGCTGAAGACAGCGACACGCCATTGGCCTGCGGATAGTAATGCAAGTCAAGATAATCCAGAATGCGCGTGCCGTGCTGCTGCTGATACGCCGCCAGCTGTTGCAAATACCACGGCACAAAATACGTGTTGTTGTGCGATGAATAATCGAGTCCCGGCGTGCAGCCATCGCGCGCGGAATGGAAATACGCGCACCAGCCCCACAGCACCGGGCCAAGCGTCAACGCCGATGGATCCGCCGCCTTGATCGCGGCCGCGTATTGGTAGGTCTGGTTGCGCAGTTCATCGTACGTCGCCGGAGCCGGGTGTACATCTCGATGGGTGCTGTTCCACAACATCGGCTCGTTGTCCAGGTTGTAGAACTTCACACCGCCGTTCGCCGCCGTGCCATACCGCCCGATCAGATGGGCCACCCACTGCGCCACAAAGGTCGGCGAGATCGCCGTGCTCGTATCCAGCGGATTGTTGCCCGCAATGTCGCCGCCCGCGTTGACGCCGGTTCCGCAGTCTGTATCCCACGGATCGACGGGGGCCAACCACGGCTGATCGGGCGGCGTAATCTGCGGCCCATACACGCTGACCTTGAAGCCGCACGCATACGGATGCTGGCGCGGGCTGCTGCTCTTCGCCACCCAACCGATCAGCGGCACGGTCAAGATCGTCTGCGTGCCCGTGCGGCGATCCTGTTCGACAAAGAGATCGGTGGTCGAGCCGTTGGCCGAAGTGCCGCCGTCTTGCGGGATGTTTTCAAAATACCAGTCGCTGCCCGTATTCGAGAGGTTGCTCTGCCAGTTGTAACGCGTGGTGCTGTTGCCGCCCCAGCGCCGCACCGGCAGATTCAACTCCGCGGCCAGCGCCTCATCCGCGAAGTTCAGGCCGTAGATGTCGGGGTTGATCGGATGCATGTCCGCCTGCGCATTCACGCTCAACGCGATCGTATTGCCCGGTTCCGGCCCGCTGCCGATGAGCTGCACATCGTCCAGATAAAACGTCGGCTGCGCCCCGCCGCTGTTGTCCTGCCAGTACAGATCGCTCAACGTGGCGGGACTGCCCAATGCCGACAGCGGCACATCGAACTGCGTCCACGTACTGGCCGGGGCCGACAGCGTAAACACCGCAGCGTCATTCCCGTTCGCCACGATTGTGATCGCGCGTTGGCCGCTCGATCCGCCGTGTGCCCAGAAACGCAGCGTCTCATACGCGCTCAGATTGATCGGCGCATTGGCGTGCAAATACACGCCCGCCCACGCGGCCGTAAACGTCACCGCGATCGATCGGTTGCCGGCGTGCACGGGCGCGGTGTTGTCGAAGTTCACGGTCGTATCCCACGACCAATTCGCCCAGCCACCGTCCAGCGCATCCGCGTAGATCAGCAATGTCGCCGACGGCGCGCTGTGGGCTGTCGGAGCTGCCATCAACCCCAGGCACGATAGCGTGATCAACAGCCAGTGTTTCCATCGTAAAGACATCATCGCCTCCTTGATGTGATCCGGTCAGGCAAACATCCCCATTGTACAGGTGAGTTTCTGCCTGCGGCAATAGGACTTGCGAGGCACTGCATCCGCCATCGGCTGGAAGCCGACGGCCAAAACATAAACGGCGGAAGTCACCTGACCTCCGCCGTTCCAACCTCCAACCTCTAACGTCCAATTTCTATCGCACTATCTCCACCAACGCCGTCATCCCCCAGCGCAATCCCTCTGGTATCTGCCCCAACTCAATCGTGACCGTATAATTCACGCCCGTCGTCTTGCTGGCCCGCGGCGCGATCTTGCTCACTGTCCCGTCCACCTGTACACCCGGCAGCGCATCGAATGACACCCGCGCCGTTGAGCCGATCGTGATCCCGGCCACGTCCTTCTCGCTCAGGTCGGTCGTCTCGATGTGCAGCGGCGCGGCCCCTATCACGACGATCGGCGTCCCTGCGTTCACGAACTGCCCCGCGCGGATCGGCATTTCCGCAATCACACCGTCGAACGGCGCGATGATCTCCGCCTGCTGCCGCGTGGTCTTCGCTCGATCCAGCCCGGCCTGCGCCACGGCCACATTCGCTTCGCCCACCGCGATGTCCACCGCCGTGGCCCCGGCCAGCAAGCGATTCACCTGCGCTTGTGTTGCGTTGTACTCAGCCTGCGCCGCGCTGACGCCTGCCTGCGCCGCGCGCAGCACATCCGCCTCCGCGCCCTTGAGCAACTTGTCCACTCGCGCCTGAGCGGCCTCATAACTTTGATAAGCGATGTTGTACACCTTGGTCGCATCATCCACTTGCGTGCGCGTGGCTTTGCTCAACTCCCGATCGCGATCGAGCAAATCCCGGCGGTTGCGCGCGTCGATCATCGCATTGTACGCCTCTTGCGCCGCCGTCTTCGCCGCCTCGAGCTCCGCCTGCGTCGGCCCCTGCTTCACCTGATCGCGATTGGCCGCCGCTTGCCCCACGCCCGACTGGGCCGCCGCCAGATTGCTCTGCGCCTC
>JAUQXD010001284.1 GCA_030834835.1 Thermoflexales bacterium
AACACCCGATCGACCGTGGCGGCGTTGGCGTAATCCAGCGTCGGGCCTTTGGGCACGTAGAGAATGCTAAGTCTCAGCGGCGAAATGGTGCGACGCAATACCAGGGCGGCTGCGTCGTGCTGCGGACTGAGCAGGTAGCGCGGCGTCCAGCCCCAACGGTGTTTGAACTGTCCCCATTCCCAAGTCTGTAAAACATGACGACCGGGCAGGGTCGCCAGCGCGGTGTTCCATTGATGTGCGGCAGTAATTGAGTTCAAGGTCATGATTGCTTGCCAGAATCGGATTGTTTTGCGCGCGTGCTTTGCACGGCCTAAAACTTGGTGGTAGAATGTCGCGAACCTGGACCACACACTTCAATCAAAATTTTTTGCCCGGATTGCTTTTCAATTAGGTGTGTGTTATTATACCCCGGCATCGCTTGTGACCATCTTCACCTGCTGTTCAACACAACTCTGGGAGGAACACCGTGCTGCAAGACTTTGCGTTCGTCGGCATCTTTGTGGTCGTTGCCGCCGTCCTGTTGTCGCTGCCACTGGTTCTGGCGGCACTGCTCGCTCCTCGTAAGCCCAACTCCATCAAATCAGACACCTACGAATGCGGCATGGAGACCGTGGGTGAGGCGCACGTGCAATTCAAGGCGCAATATTACATCTACGCGCTCGTCTTCGCCATCTTCGACATCGAGACGATCTTCCTGCTGCCGTGGGCGCTGGCGTATAAAGACTTTGCGACGATTTTCCCGCTGATTGAAATGGTGTTGTTCATTCTGATCCTGGCCGGCGGTCTAATTTACGCCTGGCGCAAGGGAGCTCTGGAATGGGCTTAGATTCAGGGCAACAGGCCCATCGCCCCGCACCCAAAGTTTTGGGCGTCGGGGCGTTTGTTGCGCAGCGGGCGTTGGCGGGATGGTTGGGACTACTGGTTGAGGTACGCGCATGGAGAATCTAAATCCGATTAACGACATCTTCATCATTATCGCGCAGGCCCTGCGCGACCTGATGACGTCGCTGGGTTTTGCGGCGGGTGTGATCGATGCAATCATGGCCCTGCTGCGCGCGGCGATGCTGGGCACGATAGGCTTGCTGGTCTTCATGCTGTTGACATGGCTGGAGCGCAAGGTCGTGGCGCGCATTCAAGATCGCATCGGCCCGAACCTGGCGGGGCCGTGGGGCCTGCTGCAACCGATCGCGGACGGCGTGAAGGCGATTACGAAGGAAGACACCACGCCGCGCGGCGCAGATGTGCATGTGTTCAACGCCGCGCCGATCGTCGCGGGCGTGGCGGCCATGCTGGTGTACGCGGTGATCCCGTTCGGCCCGGATACCGGCAAGGGGCCACTGGCCGGTTCGGATTTGAATCTGGGCCTGTTCTATATTCTGGCGGTCGGCGCGGTCGCGTTGATCGGGGTGTTGATGGCCGGGTGGAGCAGCAACAACAAGTATGCGTTGGTGGGGGCGTTCCGCGCCGTAGCCGAGCTGCTGTCGTACGAAGTGCCGCAGGTGTTGAGCGTCGCCGTGGTCGTGATGATCTCCGGCTCAATGCAGATGACGACCATCGTGAATGCGCAGCAGATCCCGTTTATCTTCCCGTTGTTCGTGACGGCGCTGGTGTTCTTCATCAGCGGTCTGGCCGAGTCCGGGCGCGTGCCGTTTGACCTGGTGGAGGCCGAGTCGGAAATCGTGGCGGGCTATCACATCGAATATTCGGGCATGAAGTTCTCGCTGTTCTTCCTGGGCGAGTTCATTCACGCTTTCGCGGTCTGCGCGGTGTTCGCGACGATCTTCCTGCAGGGCTGGAACGGCCCCATCCTGCCGCCGTACATCTGGTTCTTCATCAAGTCGTTTGGCCTGTTCTTCGTCATGATGTGGATCAAGTTTACGCTGCCGCGCTTCCGCATCGATCAACTGATGGCCTTCAACTGGAAGTTCCTGGTGCCGCTGTCGCTGGTAAATTTACTGGTCGTCGCCATCGTTGACACAGTGCTGCGCCTGACGGGCGTGACCAGCACGGGCGATCTGGCGTTGGTGTGGGGCGGCGTGTTGTTCATCGTGAATCTGATTATGCTGTTTGTGGCGCTGAGCCTGATGGGCCGCGCGGTGCGCCGCAATCGATTGGCCGAGCGGCGCATTGTCGTGCGAATGGACGAACCGGCCGCCCCGACAGCCGCTTCGGCGAACTGAAGTCGTGCAATCGAACTAGCGTCGGTGCGAGCAGCATCGACGCCGCAGAGTGACGAACATGACCGTACCTCAATTCTTTTTCATCCTGTTTGCGCTGATCACACTGTTGTCCGGTCTGCGGTGTGTGACCACGCGGAATCTCTTCCACGCCGCGCTATATCTGGTGATCAGCCTGTTTGGCGTGGCCGCGCTCTTTGCGATTCTGGAAGCCGGCTTCCTGGCGCTGGCCCAGTTGATCGTGTACGTGGGCGCGATTGCGATCCTGATCATCTTCGCGGTGATGTTGACGCGCGGGATAGTGCAGCCGAGCGGCACGCAGCTCAACTCGCAGGCAGGGTTGGCGGCGGTGGTGTCCGGCGCGCTGTTGTTCATTCTGCTGCGCGTGCTGCCGGGCTTTAACTATCCGGCGACCGAGGCGGCTGTGCCGGCGGATCTGACGAAGAAACTGGGCGAGTCGCTGGTGAATGAATATGTGCTGCCGTTCGAGGTGGCGTCGGTGTTGCTGCTGGCCGCGCTGGTCGGCGCGATCTACATCGCGCGGGAACGTAGTAAGAAGACGGCGGGGGAGGACTAAGACATGGTTCCACTCAGCTGGTACTTGATCGTGGCGGCGGCGCTGTTCTGCATCGGCATTTATGGCGTGCTGGCCCGCCGCAATTCGGTGGGAATTTTGATGGGCGTCGAGTTGATGCTGAACGCCGTCAATATCAATCTGGTGGCGTTCTGGCGGTATTTGTCGCCGGACTCGACGACCGGGCAGGTGTTTGCGCTGTTCGTGCTGGTGGTAGCGGCGGCGGAAGCGGTGGTCGGGTTGGCGTTGATCATCAGCGTGTAC
>JAUQXD010000136.1 GCA_030834835.1 Thermoflexales bacterium
GCGGCGGTGGCCCGGCGGAGAATCGCTTCCGCTTCGCGCCATTCGGCCCGGCTGACGTGCCCCGCCGCGTCCCACTGCCGAAGCCAACCCTGCGGGGTAATGCCGACAAAATCGCCCGCGAACTGATCCAGCCACGCCCGATCGACTTCCTGCGCCACCGGGGCCAGATGCACGACGCCCAGCGAATTGCGAAGCGGGCCGAGCGCGTTGACCAGGTGTGGATCGAGCCGATTGGCTGTATCGTGCAGCAATTGTTGGCGGCCAGTGGGGGTGTAGCGATTCTCGAAGGTCGTGGTGCGATCGGCCGGCGAGTTGATCACGTCAACACCGGGCAGGGCCAGGCGCGCATCGACATCCGGGCCGGTGCTGGTGATGACGTGCGTCTCACATCCGATCGCGCGCGCCGTGCGACCCGCGAACGTGACGGTCCCGCCAAACGTCCAGCCGTCTGGCGTTATATCTTTGCACACATGGCCGATGGCTAAATAATGCATGGGCAATTAACAATTAACAATGATCAATGATCAATGAACAATGAAAGTCCTGACGTCAGTTTTTCATTGCACGTTGCTCACCGTTTGGTTGATTTGGGGACGATGGTGACTTTGCGATTTTCGCCGGCGCCGACGCTTTCCGTGCGGACGTGCGGATGATCGCGCAGGGTCAGGTGAATGATGCGACGCTCGTTGGCGGGCATCGGCTCCAGCGAGGCGGGCTTGTGCGACGTGACGACGCGTTCCGCCATGCGCTGCGCCAACTGCTGCAACATCTGTTCGCGATGTGACTTGTAGCCTTCGACGTCGATCACCAGGTTGATGTAACGGCCCAGTTCTTTGGCGACCAGCAGCCGCGTGAGATACTGCAAATCTTCCAGCGTCTCGCCGCGCCGCCCGATCAGGCCGCCCAACTCGCCGCCCTGAATGTTCAGCACCAGCGTCGGGCCGTCCTGCCGATCTTGATCGCTGAGCAGATCCATCAGCCGCGCTTCGACCTGCGTGGTGATGCGCATCTTCGCCAACAGTGCGGCCAACACGCGCTGCGCGGCAGCCGCATCGGCATTAATCTCCGGGGCTGCTTCCGCTTCGGCTGGCGCACCCGTGGCCGCTGCTGGCGCTGCCACCGGCGTTTCAGCCGGCTCGGTCCCCGCCGGTTCGATGATGGCCTTGCGCGTCAATCGCACGCGCGCTTCACGGTCGCCCGGCCCCGACAATACATCGATCGTCACGTTGCGGCGTTCCAGATTCAGCACATCCAGGCCGCGCGCAATCGCCTCTTCAATGGTATTCCCCACCGCTTCGATCGTTTGAAGCACATCCACCGCCTGGCTCCTTGGAATTACTTCTTGTTGTTGGCTTTGGCCGTCGGCGTTTTCGCTGCCGGCGCCGTCAACTGCGGCTTACCGGTCGCGGGTTTGGCTGGCCCGGCGGCCGGTTTGGCCGGATTGCCAATGAGCTTGTACTGGGCTACGCCCACCAGATTCGAGACGATGAAATAGATGCTGAGGCCCGAGGCGAATTGCAGCGCGAACAGGCCAAACATTAGCGGCATCATCAGATTCATTTGCTTCGTCATTGCCGCGGCACTGGGATCAACGCTGGGTGGCGTCGCCAGTTTCTGTTGCAACCACGTCGTCACTACCACCAGAATCGGCAGCACGTAGAACTGATCGGGCTGGCCCAGATTCAGCCACAGAAAGCTGTTGTTGATAGGAATCAGTGGTGCGACGGCCGGCGCAGCGCGATGGGCCAGCGACAGCAGCTGCAGCGGATTGACCGCCAGCGCGCCCGTGATCGCCTGATAAAACGCGATCATGATGAACAGCTGCAAGATCAGCGGCAGACAACCGCCGAACATGCTGACATTGTTTTCCTTGTACAGCTGCATCTGTGCCTGGGACAACTTGGTGCGATCATTGCCGTACTTCTTCTTGATCTCTTCCATCTGCGGCGCCAGTGCGGCCATCTTGCGCGACGACCGCTGTTGCGGCAGCGTCAACGGCAGCGTGATCAGGCGCACCAGAATCGTCGTCACGACGATGGCCAGCGGAAAGCTCTGGCCCAGGATGCTGTAGAAGAACAGCAACACATTGACCATCGGGGAAATAAGAAAATCCACGTTCGACCTCGTTTACTATTGAGTGGCGGCCGGCGGGAAGCGCCATAGCTGCGCCCCGGTGGCTTTATTCAGACCGTACAATCGAATCGGATCGGCGCCGGCCAGATTGGGCAGCACGATGAGCGAGTCGCCGCTGATTTGCGGCGTCACCAGCATCATCTCGCCATCGCGCGCCGCAAAGGGACCCCAGACCAATCGGCCTGTTTCGGTTTCCAGTGCGTACATCTTGTTCTGATCGGTGCCGACGTAGATCACGCTATCGGTCACCAGTGGCGTGGCGCGAACGCCGCCTGCCAGTTTGGCCGGTTGCGGCCAACCGGTGGCCTGGCCGGAGGCCGGATCGAGCGCGTACACATTGCCGTTCAGATCGCCTTGATACAGCACGCCGTTGGCTTCAGCCGGGCCGTCCCACAGGCGGCCTTCGGCCGTGAACTTCCACCTCAATTGGCCGTTCATGCCGATGGCGTACAAATTGCTGTCGAACGAGCCGACGTAAACGGTCTCACCGTGCACGATGGGTGAACCGGGCAGTGTGCCAATTTCAGGCTCGCCCTCGGCGGGGAATTTCCAGATCAGGCTGCCGTTTCCGGCGTTGACGGCATACACATGATGATCCTGTGAAGCGATGAAGACGGTATTGCCCTTCACAGCCGGGGTGGACCAGATGCGGGTCTTGGTGCCGGGATCAAACGGCTTGCTCCAGCGCGATTGACCCGTGGCCGCGTCCAGCGCGAACAACAGGCCATTGTTGTCGGCAAAATACACCGCATCCCCGTCCAACACCACGCCGCCGTAGATGTTCCCGAGTGCGACATCAGTGGTAGTGGCCGGATACGTCCACTTCAACTGCACCAGATCGATGTCCATGGCGAAGACCACGCCCGAGTTCCCCGTCAGTGAGTCTGAGCCAAAGTAGAGCGTCTTGCCGTCGGGCGACAGCGCAGGTTGGCTGTGATAGCCAATGCCGGCGGTGCTTGCGGGCGGCCACTTCCAACCCTGCCGCTTCACATCGGCGATATTGGGCGACACATCCAACTCGACGATCTGATCGGACGAAGCGACATACGCCTTATTGCCGCTGACGACATAGCCCGGCCAGCTGGTTACGGGCGGCGGGCCGCCACAACCGGCGAGCAGGGTTACCAACACCAACAACAGCGCGATGGATAACCATCGTTTCGAAATTGCATGAATTACGGGCAAGCGATTCAAAAAACCTCCACCATCACGGAAC
>JAUQXD010001285.1 GCA_030834835.1 Thermoflexales bacterium
GCCGGTGAAGTTAAACGGTTGTGCTTCAGGTAGATGCCGTATCAAATCGGCAATGCGTTGCACTTGATCATGATCGACGCGCACACGCGGATCGATGGCGTATGCTGGCGCAGGCGCGTCAGACAAGAGGCGCGACGGGCCAATGCCGCCAATCATATCGGCGGCGGCGGTGATGGCCGAACGCGCGGCCATGATCGGATGTGCGCCGCGTGACAAAGCGGCCAGCGTCGTGCCGCAGAACGTGTCACCCGCGCCGGTCGGATCGACTTCGACGGCGGGCAGGCCGGGCACGGGTGTGACGTGATCGCCTTGCAGCACCAGCGCGCCGCGTTCGCCCAGCGTGATGAGGACGAATTGGCCGGGTCGCGCCGTGACGCGCTCCGGGCCGCCGAACAATATCGTCGCTTCGTTCTCGTTCATGAAGAAGTAGTCGGCCAGATCGAAGATCGCTTTGACGGTATTGGGTTCGTTGCGGCAAATCCAACTGTAGGTGCCGGCGGAAATGCGTGCGTCCATCGAGCGGATTTTCTGCACGAAACTGAGCTGCCGCTCGGCGGTACGCAGCGCGCCGACATGCACGATGGGCGCGGTGAGTTGATCGGCTGTGAATGAGTCTGACGTGATCAGCATCTCGCCGCCCCAGAAGGCATCGACCAGCGTGGCGCGTCCGCCGCCGTGATGGGCGATCTCGAAGCGCGGCAGCTGATCGGGCGGGACATCTGGCCCAAGCCATGTGATGCGCTCAGCAGCAGCGCGTAATTCATCGGGCATGGGGTCTGGATGCGGGGCGTACATCGCTACGCGCGCGCCCGCTCTGGCGGCGGCCAGGGCTGTATAGAGTCCCGCGCCGCCGGGCGATTTGACGGATTGGCCGTCGGCCAGATGCAGCACGTCCAGCGACGCGCCGCCGAAGACGAGCAAATCGGCATCGAGCCGCGGGAGTGAACGCCGATTCATGCGACGCTCTGACTCGTGAGAGACGTTTCGTCAATCTCCACTACAAAGATCGGTACGCCTATCCGATTGCAGGCTTCCACGATGACTGCGTGGTATGGGACGATGTTTGGATCACGGGCAAAGGATTGGGTGAAGTAAACCAGGCGCGTAACGTCATGCTGCGCCAACTGCTCGATAACTCGCGAGGCAAGCGACGAGACTTCACTCCGCAGAAGCAAATGGTCGTACCACGGCAAGGCGTAGTCGGGCGAAATCAGCCCGTACTCGCCGGACAGGATGAAGAAAGCAAGGCCAAGTTCACGCGCCGCGTTGTAAACGTGACTGATGCGAGAACTGAGATAGCGTTGAATCGCCGGAATGTCGCCGGGAGTGTCGCGTTTGTCTTTGGAACAGTAGGTGCAGAAAGCATACATTTTCCTTTGCCCTTTTCTAATCCTTCATGGTGTTTGCCGAATAGCGGCAGAAAACTCATCAATGTGTTCTCTGATGTGATATTTTTTGAGCATGTCGATGCCCTGCTGAATCAGGCCATTGCCGTGCGCTACATTTCCTGCGAGTTGCTCAAGCTGACCTTGGTGTTTCAAGTTCCAAGCGAGGCCGATGTAGTCATCAGCCTGACGGTTTAGCAGCTCAGATTCTTTCATCAGTTCAGTAGCTCGGTCAATCTCGCGCAGGGGGATAAGCACGTTGATCAGCCTTGTTAGCTCAATGCGCATACCGCGTGTATTATGAGTTCCACGTGCGATCACCAACGCTTCATCGAGTAAAGGCTTCGCGACGTCATAGCGCCCTAATTCATCTTCGAGCCTCCCCAGTCCACTCAACGCCATTTCTTTTGCTAACGCACCCTCCATCTTTTCTGCCAACTTGAGTGCTGTTTCATAGTGACCCCGCGCTTCCAAGAACTCGTCACACTTGCGGGCAACCATTCCCAGGCTCCGGATACACTCAAATTCCAGTGATGTGTCCGACTGGGCTTGTGCTATAGACAAGGCCCTTCGAAATACTTCTTTCGCTCCACTCCAGTTCTCGAGTCTGCGCTCTACCAGACCTAAATGCAGAGCACACCGGACAGCCAATGCCTTATTGCTGAGCGACAAAGCAATATTCAGGGCTTGCTTAAGGCTCACGCTTGCGGCTTTATATGCATCTTCATACTTAACGCGATACTGTAATTGGCCAGTCAGCATCCAGAATCGGGCCTGCAGCTCTTGCCAGGTTTTGGTTTGAGCTGTAGGTGACTCGCTCTCCATTGCTAACAAACATTGTTGAGCCTGCGTGAGGTAAATCTCGACCTGAGCATCGTTTTGCCCGACGAACAGTTCATCTTCTGCCAGCAGAAGCGTAAAATTGCACTCCTCATTCGGTCTTTTCACCGCGCGTGCGGCTTCCAATGCCTTCCGTAAGACGGTTAATGCACGATCACGATCTCCGGCCTTGAACAACGCCTGGTGAGTCTGGTGAGCAACTTGCAGAATCTTGTCACGCGGACCCGCGATACTCAGATGATCAATCGCCCTGGCTTGAAGATAGGCACTCTCCATGGGGTCTGATGCTTTTGTGGCGAAGTTCAACAGCTGTTCACCGATAAGGCGATGGGCTTCATTGCGCCTCTTGTTGTCCGCATGAGTGGCCAGATAATTTGCTGCCAGCTCGTCAAGTACGTAGGTGTCTGGCTCGCCGGACTTATTCATCACATACTTGTCAACCAACTCATCGACCAGTTTCACAGCG
>JAUQXD010001286.1 GCA_030834835.1 Thermoflexales bacterium
AGTCGAAGGAGCGTTGTCTGCGTAAGGTGAGTTCTTGAGTCTGGTGATGCGCGACGCGATTATAGCATACCCGATCGGCTTTCTCCAGGAAAACCCGGTGCAATTTGATTGACGCTCGTGGGTCGCCGTGCTATCATGCAGCCCATGTATACCTTAGGTACGCGGCGGCAGCGGTCTTCACCACGCCGGGTGTTAGTGCTGTTGATCTTGATTGGCGCGGGCGTGTTTGTCATCGTCAACCAGAATCAATTGCGGCAAGACCTGACTCCACCGCCCACCCCGACCGCTACCCGCACCGCCCGATCGTATGTCGTGGAGGCCGAGTCGGTGTTTGAAGCGGGCAACGCGCCAGCCACCATCGACGCCTATATTCAGGCCGTATCGTTGGAACCGCAAAACGTGGAAGTGCTGCTCAAGTTATCGCGGCTGTTGATCTTGCGAAGCCGCACGGCTGACGGTCTGCAGTATGCGGAGCGGGCCGCGCAGACCGCGCCGAAAGACGCGTCGGCGCAGGCGGCGCTGGCGATGGCCTACGACTGGCATGCCAGCCGTTTGCAGCAGCGCGGCCGCAATCTGGAAGCGACCGATTTGTATCAGAAGGCCATCGCTACGGGCAAGCTGGCCTTGACGCTGGATGCGAAATCAGCCGACGCGCACGCCTATCTGGCTGAAACGTATGCCGATTTGAATAGCTGGGAGAGCGCCATCGATCATGCCCAGGAGGCGCTGGACCTGAACCCTGATCGTGTCGATGTTCAGCGGGCGGTGGCGTATGTGCGCGAGAGTCAGGGCAACTATTCCGGCGCGATTGAGGCCTATGAACGCGCCATTCAACTTGCGCCGCGTGAAGTCGATCTATATGTGGCGCTGGGCCTCAACTATCGGTTGCTGGCAAACTGGCAGCAGGCCCTGAATGCGTTTGAGCGCGCTACCAAAGTCGATCCAACGTATGTGGCAGGCTTCGACGAGTTGGGGTGGATGTATTATTACATCGAAGATTTCAAGCAGGCCGAAAAGATTTTGGAGCAGGCCATTCAGGTCGATCCAACCGCCTGGTCGCCGCGCAGCCATCTGGCCGCGACCTATTTTGTGCGCAAAAATTATGAGGACGCCTCGACGACGTTTAAGACGGCGATCGAGTTGATGAACAAAGACTTCGACGCCGATCGGTATTGCGTGGTGGGCAAGTCGCGCGCGTGCGATCGAGCGGTAACGGCCTACGCGACGATGGCTGTGTCTTATTGTTATCTCGCCGAGGCGTACAATGATCCCGGCAAATACGAGCAAGAGGCGCTGCCGGCATTTCGGCGCGCGCTGGTTATTCGGCCTGACGATGAAGGTGTGCTGTCCAACATGGACTTCTGTCAGATCGTCATGGGCAAGCCGCCGTTCCGCACGCCGACACCTCAACCAATCAAATAGGGAGAGATCATGAAACTCATTCTTGCCGTGATTCAGAACGAAGACGAGGACGTGCTGGTCCAGGAATTGGAGCAGCACAACATCGGCGCGACGCGCATCGGTTCCAGCGGCGGCTTCTTGCGCGCCAGCAACGTCACGCTGATGATCGCCCTGGCTGACGGGCAGGTGGACGAAGTATTGGAATATCTGAGGAAGCATTGCAAGCGCCGCACGCGCCATCTGCACCCGTTGCTGCCCAATCTGGAGGCGCGTGAACGCTTTCTGGGCACTATTCCCGTGGAGGTAGGCGGGGCGATCGTGTTTGTGCTGCCCGTCGATCGGATGGAGAAGATTGATTAACCTGCACTAAAAGTTTGTTAGAAACCCCTGAAACTCTTGACATTCCCTGGCAGGGTGTGGTATATTCAATCCGGTTAGCACTCGCGTGTATAGAGTGCTAACCGAACTTTGTTGTATGGCATTAAACGCTCAAAACACACTCACATTCTATTTGGAGGCAAAAGCATGGCAGACAAGTTGAACCTCAAGCCGTTGGGCGACCGTCTGGTCGTCGAACCGCTGGAGAAAGAAGAGCGCACGGCCAGTGGCATCATCCTGCCGGAAACGGCAAAGGAGAAGCCGCAGGAAGGGACAGTGTTGGCCGCAGGGCCGGGTAGAACCGATGACGACGGGAAGCGGCTGCCGATGGATGTGAAAGTCGGCGACGTGGTCCTGTACGCCAAGTACGCGGGCACCGAAGTGAAAATCAACGACAAGAAGTTGCTCATCCTCAAAGAGAGCGACATCCTGGCGATTGTCGAAAAGTAACGGAGTGAATGAACATGGCTAAGCAACTGATTTTTGCGAATGATGCTCAGTACGCGCTGAAGCGCGGTGTCGATGCGCTGGCGAGCGCGGTGGCAACCACCCTCGGCCCTAAGGGCCGCAACGTCGCGCTGGATAAGAAGTTCGGCGCCCCCACCGTCACCCATGACGGCGTGACCGTGGCCAAAGAAATCGAATTGAAAGACCCATACGAAAACATGGGCGCGCAGCTTCTCAAGGAAGCGGCGACCAAGACCAACGACGTGGCCGGCGACGGCACCACCACCGCGACCGTTCTGGCGCAGGCGATTGTGCACGAAGGCCTGAAGAACGTGACCGCCGGCGCCAACCCGATGCAGATTAAGCGCGGCATCGAACTGGCGACCGATAAGGTTGTGGCGGCGATCAAGGCGATGAGCACCCCGGTGTTGGACAAGCACGAGATCGCCAATGTGGCGTCGATCTCGGCGGCCGACCAGGAAATCGGCGACCTCATTGCCGAA
>JAUQXD010001287.1 GCA_030834835.1 Thermoflexales bacterium
CTATGATTCCCTGCAAATCACAGGCTATCGCATCAATAACATCGTCGCCGTGAAGTTGAAGGACGTCAGCAAAGTCAGCGATGTACTGGCGACGGCGCTTGAATCCGGCGCGAACGAAGTGATCGATGTGAAGTTCCAGACCACGCAACTGCGCCGCTATCGCGACGAGGCGCGCGCGCTGGCGATGAAGGCCGCGCAGGAAAAGGCGCAGGCGTTGACGGGCGCAGCAGGCGCGCAAGTCGGCTGCGTGCTCAACATCGACGAGAACACGGCGTCATCGTACTACGGCGGCTGGTGGGGTGGGCGCTATCAACCGCAAATGCAGAACGTGATGCAGAATGCACCAGGCGGCGATCACCCGTCGTTGGACGACGGGCCGATCAGCCTGGGGCAGATCGCGGTGCAGGCGGAAGTGAATGTGAGGTTTAGTTTGAAGTAATACCGCCAGACCTGACAGGTGGGCCAGGCGATCACCAATATGCCTGGTACGTTATGGCCCACCTGTCAGGTCAGTCCTCACTTCAAACTAAACCTCACATTTACCTCCGCCTTCACCGCGATCTGCCTCAGATTGACGGCGTTCGCATCATGGCCCGGTATTGACGTACTGGATGCAATCACCCTGGTCACTAAAGGTGCTGCCATCGGTTCGCCTGACATGCTGCCATAAATTATTCTGGCAATAGGCCGCGGTCAGCGGAGTTGAATTGCGCAGACCCGCTCGGAACCAGAGATCAGTATCGCCCGAAGCGCCCAGAACGATAGACGTGCCACGCGGATATGAATCTGGAACTTGCTGCCACACGACTCCCCAGTTGTCCCCTGACGTGACGATCACCTCGATGACATACGCTTTGTCTGGCGTCAACGCGATTAATGCCGGAAAGCCGAAATAAGTGACACCTTTGAAACAGCCTGGAAGAACTGCCGGAGAGCTTGACCCGACCAGCGGACCTTCGATCGTCGCCTCGCGTAGATTGACCAGCAGGCTCGCGCCAGGCCCAGAGCACTCGGCATCCCATTGATCCTCTGTCCACAACTCGATCGTATCCAGGCCGGCGAACGTTGGCCTGAAGGTCTGGCCGACCGGCCCGAGTGTTTTTATCGACCACCAGCCGGCTTGATTCGGGTCGACAACACTCGACTGATCAACCACTGCCATGCGGGTTGTCGGGGAGGATGTCAGAACTTCGGTGGCTTCAGGTTGTCCTGGCTGATCAGCTGTAGTGGATACGGGGGGCGCATGTTTCGCAGTCGGCGGTGCATCTGTACCGACCGGTATTGGCGCCGTAACGCCAATCTCGCTGGCCGCCGTTGGCCGCACCGGGACGGGTGAGGCACACGCCGTCAACAGGGTCAAGATGATAGAAAACCGCAACAGGCATCGCACGTTGGTCCTGGTTCTACACAAGTCTTAAGGCGTCCCCAAAATCGACCGATGCTGTCCAGGGCTGCGTAGACAGCGTGGTCGAGGTCATTTCCTCACGATCAGCGGCAGATGTACGGTGAGGGTGGGCAGCGCGATCGGGCCGCTGACGTTGTTGTTTTCATTGTACTCCGGCACCAGGCCGCCCTTTGAACCGACCGGCAAACAGGTGACGCCGGGACATCCATAATTATCCACTTTGAAGTAGAGGATGCGTTTTTGCGCGGTTGTATAACTGATGTTCGGCACGGTGACGGTCAGCAGCTGCCCGGCCGCGATCGTCGTGGCGATCGGAATCGTGGGGGAACCGTATCTGACAAACGGATACGACGGCGGCGGTGTGGCCGGGTCGACAAACGTATCCAGGTAGAAGCCGCCGCAGTTGCTGGGATTGCAGGCCCGCCCCAGACCGGCATTGCGAACGACAACCGTAACCGTGAACGGCCGATTGGCCACGGTGGCCGGCGGCACGTTCACGCGATCGATGACCAGATCGGGCACACCGATGAGCGTCGTGCTTTGATCGGTAGCGATCGCCAAACCGCCGGGACCGCCGTCTTGAATGACGAACGTCTGGCTGAAGGCGTTCATGCTCAGTGTGAAGGTCGGCGGCAGGGTCACAACGTAGGTGACGGCGCCGCTCTGGCCTGCTGCCAGGTTGCCGATCGAGCGAAGATCAATTGGGCCGTCTGGCGTCCAGCCCGGCGGCGTGCCGCCCATCCACACCGGCCGTGTGGTGGTGATCACCGCGCCAGTCGTATCCATAGCCGAGGTGTTGGTATAACGCAGCGTATACGTGATGATCTTGCCCGGATAAGGTGTGCTGGCATCATACGCCGCGATCAGGTCCAGCACCGGTCGCGTCGAGATGTCATTCACGTCCTGGGCGGTGTTGTTGCCGGGCGCATCACCGCCGGTCGAGGTGGCAATGGCCGCCGTATTGGTGATCGCGCGCTGGCCTGCCGGCAAAGTGGACGCCAGCCGCACGCTGACGGTCATCGCACGACTTTCACTCGCATTCAACGTGCCCGGGCTGAAAGAATAGACCCCGCCGCCGATCGCCACACACGCCGAACAGGCGACGAAAGTGGTGTAATCGGGCATACGATCAGTAATGACCACGTTGGCCGCGGGCGCAGTGCCAACATTGATGGCGCTCAACGTGTAAGTGGTGAGCTGACCGGCGGCTATCGTCGTCAGGCCGTCGCTGTTGGACAGGCTGACTTCAGGGGCGCTGGCGATCGTCGTGGTCAACTGCGCCACGGCCGACACCTGCTCGGTCGAGGTGATGCGCGCCGTGTTGGTGATCACGCTGCCATCGGGCAGGTTATTGGCGATGCGCACGGTCAGCGTCACCGCCTTCGATGTCTGCTGGTTGAGCTGCCCCGGCTGCCACGTCACAACCCCGTCGTTCACCCCGCATCCGATCGGCGCACACTGCACAAACGACGTGTTCGCCGGCAGGGTATCGGTAACGATCGGGTTGGCGGCGTAGCTGGATCCATTATTGGCGTAGAGCAGGGTGTAGGTCAACAGGCCGTTCGCCGTGGGCGTGATCGGTTGAGCCGATTTGGTGAGTTGCAGCCGCGGCGTCACGATCAAAGTCTGCTGGGTCGTCGCGTAGGGCGGTGCTTCCCGGGCGGACACGACCACTCGATTGGTGAGAATCGTCGCATCGGCGAGCGGACTGTTCACGCGCACCCTGACGACGATGGTGCGGCTGTTGTCGCCGGCCGCGTTCAGCGTGCCGGTCAGCCAGACATTCGGGTAGATGTCGGGCGGTGGATCGGACGATACGAATGACACTTCGGCGGGATAGGTGTCCGTGATGCGGACGTTGGTCACGGGCGCAGTGCCCGTGTTGCGATACTGAAGCGTGTAGGTCAGCAGCTCGCCGGGCCGGGCCGGATCGGGCGAGTCGGTGATGCTGGCACTGAGATCAGGCAGGGCGTTCACCGGTGTGGACAGGCTGTAGAGTGTCGTGGTCACTTTAGCTGCGCTCATTCGCACCGAGTTCGTCAAAACGGTGCCTACCGGCATCTGTTGCGTCGTGGTCATGAACACGATGATGGACTGCGGATCGTTCACGGCCAGCGAACCAATCGCCCAGACGTTGGTACCGGTGGTCGGCGCAGGCACGGCGCTGGAGAAGGCCGTGCTGATGGGATAAGTCTCGGTGATGATCACGTTTTGCGCGGGAGCATTGCCGGTGTTGGTGTACAGGATGGTGTATTGCAGCAGACTGCCGGGTGTCAACGGATCGGGACTGGCCGTCTTGCTGATGCGCAAGAACGGCGCCCGCACCGTAATGATCCCGGTGGCGTCGGCGATGCTGCTGGACGTGGCGATGATGGTTCCCGTGCCGCTCATCACCGGCGTAAACGTGGTCGAGACGCCCGTCACCGGTGATAGATTGCCGGCGATCACGCCGGTTCCGCCCCACGTCACGCTGCGCGCCCCGATGAGATTATCATACGCATCGTAAGCGGCGGCATAGACGGTCAACGTGTTGTAAAGGTTGAGGGTCACCGCATTGACCGCTGAACCTGTTCCGACTGGTGCGTTTTCGATCGTCAACCGGTTGAAGGCGGCCGCCGTGACGGTAAGCGTGGCCGTATTGACAGCTGAGCCGTTGACGCCCGTCACAATCCACGTATTCTTGATCGTCGGAGTCACGGCGTTGGCGGCAAAGACTCCGCCAGAGGCGGGTGCGATACTGAAGGTAGTGCTGCCGGTGACGTTGCCGATGAGATTACCGTAGGTATCGGTGGCGATGGCGGTATACGTGATGCGCTGGCCCGCGCTAATCACGGCGGTCGGCGGTTGCACGGTCAGCGTGTAAGGCGCACCGGGATTAAAGACAATTGACGTGCTGCCCGAGCGGCCTCCGGCTGTAGCGGTGATGAAGGCCGTCCCGGCCAGCGTCGAACTGATCGACGATGTGGCAAAGCCGTTGGTTGTTAGGCGCGGCGAGAGGACACTGCCCCGACTGGTCGCGAATGACACGCTGGTGCCGTCCGGCACAGCGTTGCCGAATTGATCGACCACGGTGGCGGTGAGGGCGCTGCTCGCGCCGACGCTCTGACTGACAGGGTTCGCTTGCAGCGTGACGGTGAATGGTGAGCCGGGTATGAAGGTCACCGATGCGCTGCCCGAGCGGCCTCCGGCTGTGGCGGTGATGAACGCCGTCCCGGCCAACGTCGAACTGATCGACGAGGTCGCGAGACCATTGGTTGTTGAAGCCGGTGTGAGCACACTGCCCCGGCTGGTTGCGAATGCGACACTGGTACCGTTGAGCACGGCGTTGCCAAACTGATCGACAACGGTGGCAGTGAGGGTACTGCTCGCGCCGACGCTCTGGTTGGTGGGATTCGCTTGCAGTGTCACGGTAAACGCTGCGCCAGGCGTGAAGACCACCG
>JAUQXD010001288.1 GCA_030834835.1 Thermoflexales bacterium
CCGTTGCTCTGGCGCAGCAGCGCCTGATAGCGCGGATAGATGCGGCGGATCATCTCGTGCCAGTAGGTGGGCGGCTTGTACAGTTCGGGCGTGATCAGTTCGTTCTTGGCCGTCGAGATGGCGTTGAGCACCGTCGAGGGCTTGTATTTCTTGTCGTCGATGTTGAGTTCGTTCAGCACCTGCTTGACGACCTGCTGCTGATCATCGGCGTCGAAGATCACAAAGTCGCGGCCCAGGCCAATCTCCGGCGCATCGCGCCGCAGCCAGCGGGCGCAGATGGCATGGAACGTACCCAGCGTCAATTCGCCGGCGCGCGCCACACCCAGAATCTTATCGAGCCGTTCGCGCATCTCGCGGGCGGCTTTGTTGGTAAACGTCACCGCCAGAATCTGGCGCGGCCAGACCTTGCGCATCTCGACCAGATACGCCACGCGATGCGTCAGCACCCGCGTCTTGCCGGAACCGGGTCCCGCGAGCACGAGCACCGGCCCGTCGGGCGCTTCCACCGCGCGCGCTTGCTGGGGGTTAAGACCGTGAAGCAAATCCATTGAAGTCACCTGAAGGAAAGTGATCGAGATTGTACCACACAGAAAAAGCGAATCAGCGAATTTGCGAACGACTTGCGCTCGCCCCTTCGCTGATTCGCTTGATCGCTGATTCGCTGATTTTTACGCCGCCTGATACAACTCCACCAGCACCCCGCTGGTACTGCCCGGATGCACAAACGCGATCTGTTTGCCGCCTGCGCCAATCGTCGGCGTCTCGTTGATGAGCTTGATGCCCTTCGCCTTCAACTGTGCCAGCGTCGCGTGGATGTCGTCCACTTCGACGCAGATGTGATGCATGCCGGGGCCGCGCTTCGCCAGATACTTCGCCACGCCGCTCGAGTCCGTGGTGGGCTTCACCAGTTCGATTTCGCTGCCGCCCGTGGGCAGAAACGCCACGATGGATTGCTGCTCGGCCACTTCTTCCATGTGCGTCATGTCCATGCCTAAAGCATCGCGCCAGAAATTCAACGCACCCTCGATGTCATCTACAACTACGGCGATGTGATCAATCCGCTTAACACTCATCTTATCTCCAAATGATGAGTGACGAGTGACGAGTGAAAAGCAATTTTCACTCGTCACTCGTCACTCGTTAGATCAGATTCCCACGTTCGGCTGATACTCGCCAAACACGCCGCGCAGCGTGTTGCAGATTTCGCCCAGCGTCACTTCGCCATCGACACAGGCTACGATGTAGGGTATCAGGTTATCGGAGCCGCGCGCCGCGCCTTCGAGTTGGGTACGCAGTTCGCTCACACGTGAGTTGTCGCGGTTTTGCCGCAATTCGGCCAGTTTTTGGCACTGTTCCATCTCGATGGATGTATCAATCTTCAAGCGCGATAGATGCAGATCGGCTTGCGTCTGGAACTGATTGACACCCACCACAATCTGCTCGTTGTGCTCGACGGCGCGTTGATAGGCATAGGCCGCGTCGCTGATTTCGCCTTGCACGAAACCGGCCTCGATAGCCCGCAGGGCGCCACCCAGCTGATCGATGCGGTTGATGTACGCCATTGCCTGGCGTTCGATCTCATCCGTGAGGTGTTCGATCACGTATGATCCCGCCAGCGGATCGATCGTATCGGCCACGCCCGATTCGTGCGCGATGATCTGCTGCGTACGCAAGGCGATCTGCACACTCTCTTCGGTGGGCAGCCACAGCGCCTCATCGCGTGAGTTGGTATGCAGCGATTGCGTGCCGCCCATGACGGCGGCCAATGCTTGCAATGTCACGCGCACCACGTTGTTTTCCGGCTGCTGCGCCGTCAACGTCGAGCCGCCCGTCTGCGTGTGGAAGCGCAGCTTCAGCGAATTGGGCTTCTGCGCACCAAAGCGATCGCGCATGATGGTCGCCCACAGCCGTCGCGCCGCGCGGAACTTGGCGACTTCTTCCAGGAAGTTGTTGTGCGCGTTGAAGAAGAACGAGAGTTGTCCGGCGAAGTCATCGACGTTGAGACCGGAATCAATCGCGGCCTGCACATACGCAATCGCATTCGCCAGCGTAAAGGCCACTTCCTGCACGGCCGTCGAGCCGGCTTCGCGGATGTGATAGCCGCTGATGCTGATCGTGTTCCAGTGCGGCACTTCCTGCGCGCAATACTTAAAGATGTCGGTGATCAAGCGCATCGCCGGGCCGGGCGGATAAATGTACGTGCCGCGCGCGATGTATTCTTTCAAGATGTCGTTCTGAATCGTGCCGCGCAGGTCTTTCGGCTCCACGCCCTGCCGCTTGCCCACTGCGATGTACATCGCCAGCAGCACCGACGCAGGCGCGTTGATCGTCATGCTGGTGCTGACCTTGCCCAGCGGAATCTGATCGAACAACGTCGCCATGTCGTGAATCGACGAGATGCTCACGCCGACCTTGCCCACTTCGCCTTCGGCCATTGGATCATCGGCGTCGTAGCCGATCTGCGTGGGCAGATCGAAGGCGACCGATAGCCCCGTCTGCCCCTGATCGAGCAGGAAGCGATAACGGCGATTAGATTCCGCCGCGCTGGCGTAACCTGCGTATTGACGCATCGTCCAGAAGCGGCCGCGATACATGGTGGGCTGCACGCCGCGCGTAAACGGAAATTCACCGGGCGCACCCAACGTCCGATCGGTGTCGGCGGCGACATCGGCTGCGGTGTAATACGACTTGAGTTCGATATCCGAAGAAGTTGCGAATCGAGGTTTGCGTTGCGTTTCGGGCTTAGCCATAAATCATCTTTCGTGACGGCAGATTTAGTTCCATTGTCCCGCCAGCCGTGGCGATCAGCAAGTGATAAACGGCGCAGATCAGAGTGATTGACATCATCAAAGTAGGGCGAGATGGCATCTCGCCCTACGTCAAAACCACCAGTGGCTGATGCTGTTCCACGTTCTGGCGCGGCGCCACTTTAATCGCGGTTACGATGCCGTCGCGCGGGGCCTTGAGTTCGTTTTCCATCTTCATCGACTCCAGCACGACCACGGTCTGGCCTTTCTTTACGGCCTGCCCTTCGCTGACAGGTACGGCCACGATCAGGCCCGGCATCGGCGATTTGATCGTCACTTCGCCCGAGTGCGTGGCCGAACCGCCAACCGCCTGCGTCAAACGACGCGCGCGCTCATCCTGCACCTGGGCACCATACAAGCGGCCATTCAGCAGGACGTTCACGTCGTCGCCGGCCAGTTCGACCAACGCCTCGTGCGAGCGATGTTTGATCAACAGCGAGTAGGTCACATCGTCGATGGCGCGCAAATCGATCGGGCACGTCTCGCCATCGATCGTGACTTCGCCATCCCGATTGATCTCGATCACGTAGGTGCGATCGTTGATGGTTGTCGCGTACTTCATCAGCGCTGCATCCTTTCCCAGCGTCCCACCCACTTCCAGTTGCTGGTATCGCGCTCGTTGCGGCGCACCACCTGCGTCGCCTGCTGGCCCTGATGATGTGCGACCAACGTCGCCATCAGCGCCGCCACCCGCTCGTCTTCCGGCGAGATTTCTTCGTCCATCGAGAAACGCTCCTCCACAAAGGTCGTGTCGAAGTGCCCGGCGAAGAAGCGGTGACTGGACATCATGGCCTGATGGAAGGGAATGTTGGTCTTCACGCCGACGATGCGATATTCCGACAGCGCGCGCCGCATGCGCAAGATGGCCTCCGCGCGACTTTCGCCCCAGCAGATCAACTTGCCGATCAACGAGTCGTAATACGGCGTGATCTCGAAGCCCTCATACAGGCCGCTATCGATGCGAACGCCGGGGCCGGTGGGCCGATCGAGCCGCGTGATCTTGCCGGTCGATGGCATAAAGTTGTTGAATGGATCCTCGGCGTTGATGCGGCACTCGATCGCCCAACCGTTTTGCTTGATGTTGGGCTGCTTCAGCCGCAGCGCCCGGCCGCGCGCAATGCGAATTTGCTCTTTCACAATGTCCACGCCCGTCACAGTTTCGGTGATGGGATGCTCGACCTGCAAGCGCGTGTTCATTTCGAGAAAGTAGAAATTGCCTTGCTTATCCAGCAAAAACTCGATGGTGCCGGCGCTGTGATAATCAACGGCTTGCGCGGCCTTCACGGCCACGGTCCCCATGCGCTCGCGCAGATCGGCATCGACGGCGGGTGACGGCGACTCCTCGATGATCTTCTGATGGCGACGTTGAATCGAGCATTCGCGTTCGCCGAGGTGAATGACGTTGCCGTGCATGTCGGCCAACAGTTGAATCTCGATGTGGCGCGCGCCTTGCACCAGTTTCTCCAGATAGACCGAGCCATCGCCAAAGGCCGATTCGGCTTCACGCCGCGCCGAAGCCAGCGCATCGGACAGCGCCTCCATGTTCTCGACGCGCCGCATACCCTTGCCGCCACCGCCTGACGTCGCTTTGATCAGCAGCGGAAAACCGATCGAGGGTGCGATGGAGATGATCTCGTCGTCGTGCAGGCCGCCTTCGCCTTCGGTGCCGGGCACCACGGGCACGCCCGCTTTCTGCACGGTCGCGCGCGCCACGGCCTTATCGCCCATCGCCGCGATGGCGGACGGTTTCGGCCCGATGAAGATCAGACCGTTATCCTCGCACGCCTGCGCGAAGTCTTCACGCTCGGCCAGAAAACCATAGCCGGGATGAATCGCATCCGCGCCCGATTGCTTGGCCACTTCCAAAATCTTGTCGGCGCGAAGATATGACTCGCGCGAGGGTGCCGGGCCGATCAAGTACGCTTCATCGGCGTAGCGCACGTGCAACGCATTG
>JAUQXD010001289.1 GCA_030834835.1 Thermoflexales bacterium
GCCAGCTTGTCCTGCTGAGCGCGCATCAGATCGAGCGGCGGCCCGATGAAGACCACGCCTGCCTGCTGGCATGCTTCGATGAAGTCCAATCGTTCCGCCAGAAAACCGTAACCAGGGTGGATCGCGTCCGCGCCCGTGTCCAGCGCCGCCTTCAACACCGCAGCCTGATCGAGATAGCCGCTGCCCGATGTCAACTCTACGGCTTCGTCGGCCAGCCGCACGTGCAGCGAACCGCGATCGTCGCGTTCATACAGCGCCACCGCTCGAATGCCCAGGTCGCGGCACGTGCGGATGATGCGCACGGCAATTTCGCCGCGATTAGCGATGAGAATTTTCTTAAACATAGTCACACTCTTGAATGCACAATGCTCAATGCGCAATGCTCAATTACTGAGACGACCAGAATTGTGCATTGTCAATTGTGCATTGTGAATTGCCTTCTACATCGGTGAAATGCCGTGTTTGCGTGGCGCGTGTTTCTCGCGTTTGGACAGCGTCACTTCCAGCGCACGGATGAGCACCCGGCGCGTGTCACGCGGCTCGATCACGTCGTCGATCAACCCGCGCGAGGCGGCCACATACGGATTGTTGAACTTCTCTTCGTAATCGCGCACCAGTTCGTCGCGGCGCTCCTTCGGATTGGCCGCGTTCTTCAACTCAGTGCGGAAGAGGATATTGACCGCGCCTGACGCGCCCATCACCGCGATTTCGGAGTTGGGCCACGCGTACAGCAGGTCGCCGCGCAGGCCCTTACTGCTCATGACGCAATACGCGCCGCCGTAACTCTTGCGCAGGATCACCATCAACTTGGGCACGGTCGCTTCGCTGTAGGCGTAGATCAACCGTGCGCCGTTGCGAATGATGCCGCTGTATTCCTGCGATTTCCCCGGCAGAAAACCGGGCACATCTTGCAGCGTCACGATCGGGATGTTGTACGCGTCGCAGATGCGGATGAAGTGCGCGGCCTTGATCGACGCGGCGATGTCGATGCAGCCCGCCAGCACCATCGGCTGATTCGCCACGATGCCGACGACGTAGCCGTTGAGGCGCGCAAAGCCCACCACCATATTCGGCGCCCACAGTTCGCGCACTTCCATAAAGCGGCCATCGTCGACGACGGAGAAGATCACTTTGCGCACGTCATACGGTTTGTGCGGATCCACCGGCACGATCTCTTCCAATTCGGGACAGCGTCGGGCCGGATCATCGATTGGTTTGACATAGGGCGGATCGTTTTGATTATTCGAGGGCAAATAACTCAACAATTCGCGCACGCTCGCCAGGCACTCGCGATCGTCCTTCGCCAGGA
>JAUQXD010001290.1 GCA_030834835.1 Thermoflexales bacterium
CGTTATAACGCACCGCCAGGCGGGACAGCGTATCTCCCCACTGCACGATGTAGATCGGCCAGCCCGGCGGCGGATAACAACTGAGCACATAGGTCGGCGCCGGCATCGGTGCGGTGGCCGGCACGTACAAGAGTTGAATCGCCTGCAACGGCACTTTATCCAGGCAATTCACTTCAATCAGGCGCTGATAGGTGATGTTGTAGCGCTGGGCCAGCAGATACAACGATGTTTGAGATTGATTGTACTCCACCTGCACCCAGCCGATCGGCGGCGGCGGGCAGACCGGTGTGGGCGTGAGGGTGGGTGTTGGTGTGGGCGTTAGCGTGGACGTCTCGGTCAATGCGTTCGGTGTGCCCGAACCGGGCGGCGCTACCTGTGTCCCGCTCGGCGTGCGCGAGACGACGGCCACCAGCGTGCCGATCGGATTGGGGAGACCGATCGGGTTGAGATTGCGATCGTTCACCGCGAGGATGAAGCCGCCCAGCAGCGTCGCCAGCACAATCGTGCTGATCACTACCGCCTGCATGGGCTGCGATACGGCGCGCGTATTCACGCCGCAGCCTCCTCGCGGCGCGCAGTCCCGTTGTGGTTCAGCGGCAACACAAACGTAAACGTCGAGCCGATCCCCATTTCGCTATCGACCCAGATGCGGCCGCCCTGCGCCTCGACCAGCGTTTTGGAAATGGACAGGCCGATGCCCGTTTCACCCAGGCCCTGCACCAGCGGATGATCGGCGCGGTACATGCGGTTGAAGGCGCGCTGCCGATCTTCCGGCGCGATGCCCCCGCCCCGATCGGTCACGCTGAACAACAGGAAATTGGGCATTTCCGCCGGCACCTGCGCGCGCACCAGAATCTCGCTGTTGTTGGGCGAGCACAGCGCCGCGTTAGAGAGTAAATGCTTGATGATCTGATGCAGGCTGTCGCGATCGGCTTGCAGGCGCGGCAGGTGTTCGGCCAGTTCGATGCGCACCGACAGCTCACGATCGCGCATGAGGCCGGCGGCGGCCATCACCGTTTCCTCGATCGCTTTGGCCACATCCACCGGTTCCGGCTCGATCTTGAGTTGCCCCGTATCGATCGCGGTCACGCCGATCAAATCGACCAGCATGCCGTCCATGCGCTCGATGTTGGCTTTGACACGCTGCAAAAACTGCCGTTGCATTGCGCCCAGAATACCCACCGACTCGCCCAGCAGCAGATCGGTGTAGCCGGTGATCGACGTCATGGGCGTGCGCAACTCCTGCACGATCGACGCCAGCACTTCACGTTGATGATCAAGTTCACCCTCGACCGGCTGACTGCGCTCGATCGATTGATCGACGCCTGCCAGTTGATCGGCCTGCGCGGCGAGTTGCTGTCGCGCTTCGATCATCTGCGCTTCCAACTTGTTTTGCAGGGTCGTCAGGCTCGTCACTTCGGCCCGTTGATCGCGCAGCGCGCTTTCCAGCTGCGCGCGTTCCTCGGCCATCGCGTGCAATTGCTGCTGCCAGCGAGCCTCTTCCGTGCCGCGCTGAGCGGCGAGTTCCTCCTGCAATTTCGCCAGCGAAGCCAATCGGATCGAGGCGCTTTGCGCTTCGATCTGCGTCGTCCGCAGGGCCGTCTCCAGCGCCAGGCGGCGCTGCGTGGCCTCGGTCTCGATCTTGTGTACAGCGTGCTCCAGATCCTCGGCGCGCGCAGCCAGCTGCCGGCTGTACTGCGTCACAGCCAGGGCCGACGCCAACTGCGCACACAGCCTGTCGGCGCGTTCCACATCCGGCGTGGTCCACTCGCGTCCGCTCTTGGGATTGCCCAGCAGCACCAATCCGATCGGCTGCGCGTCATCGATCAGGGGCGCGGCCAGCATTGGTCCGGTCACGAACGACCCCATCAAGCCGAACACTTCGGCCAGGTCCATCGCCGCTTCGCTCTTGCTGACGATGACGGCATGCCCGCGATCGAAGGCGCGTTGCAAGGCAGGCTGCTTATTCATTGCGAAGCGCGCGCCCAGTGACGGCGCCGCGCCCGGATGATGAATCGCGCTGAGTTCGACTACGGCGCTATCAGGGGCGCGCAACCCGATCGCGGCTACATCGGCGTGAAACAACTCGGCCAGTCGCGCCGCAATCTGCTGCAAGACCAGCGGCACATCCGCTCTGGGCGTCAACGCCTGAATCGCGGCGGCGGCCTGCCACATCGGATCGTCGAAATTGATCACGGGCGTTGCCGCCATCGCTACCGGCGCGGGTGCAGCAGGCGCTTCGTCGATGGCGGTGAGTTGATAGACCACCACGACCAACATGGGATAGGCCGCCAGTTGAGCAAAGCGCACCCACGCGGCGATGTGTGTGCCCGGCAGCGGGCGCGCAAATTGCAGCGCATGACCGGCGGCCAGAAACACGAAGGCGGCCAGCGCCGCGCCCGATCGAGGCCGTGGACCGATCGTGGTGGTGAGGGCCGCCAGAATGGCAATCGCCAGCGACCACACCTGCCAGATCGTCTCTTGCGAGGTCGCCGTATAGAATACCGTGGCCGATTGTTGCGACCAGACGCCGGCCATCACGGCGTAGACGATTGCGACCGCAATCGTGTTGACGATCAGCATGCCCAGGCCAAATTGCCAGCGATGACGCAGCAACGGCACAAACGCCCATGCCAGCAGGCCCAGGCTGATCAAATCGAT
>JAUQXD010001291.1 GCA_030834835.1 Thermoflexales bacterium
GGGAGCGATCGGCATGCAGTTCAACATGGTGGTGATTTTCTTCTTCTATGGCCTGGCGTTCTTTAGCATGGGCCTGGCGATTACGCTGGAAGCCGGTCGAGGCTCGGATGCGCGGCTGCGGCACGGGCTGCGCGCGCTGGCGCTGTTTGGACTGATACATGGCGCGCACGAGTGGATCGAGATGTTTGAGCAACTGGAGATCCTGCCCGGCCACGCGGTCGATCCCACCACCTGGCACACGGCGCGGATCGCGATGCTGGAGTTTTCATTCCTGCTGCTGGCCGCGTTTGGCGCGGCGCTGCTACCTAACGTCAAGGACTTCCGGCGCGCCAGCCTGGTGGTGCCGGCGGTACTGGCCAGCATCTGGGGATTTGGCCTGGTGATTCTGCGCGGCTCCTACACGATCGATACCGGGTTGTGGGATGTGTCCGATGTCTGGACGCGTTACAGCGTGGCGGTCCCGTCGGCGCTGCTGGCCTGCATCGGCTTAATCGGGCAGCGGCAGGTCTTCCGGCGGGCGGGCATGCAAGAGTTTGGCCAGGCGGCCCTGATCGCGGCGATTGCCTTTGCGTGGTACGGCGTGATCGGGCAGACGTTTGTGCGTGAGACGACGCTGCCGCCTTCCAACATCATCAATCAGAATTTGTTTTACCGGACGTTTGGGTTCCCGGTTCAGCTGTTGCGGGCCGGGGCGGCCATCGTGTCCGCTTACGCCGTGGCGCGCTTTATGCGATCATTTGAAGTGGAGACCCGGCGCAAGATCGCCGAGTTCCAGGCCGAGCAGCTGCACGCCGCCCAACGGCGCGAGGCCCAACGCGGCGATCTCTTGCGGCAGGTCGTGTCAGCGCAAGAATCGGAACGGCAGCGCATCGCGCGGGAATTGCACGATGAGACCGGTCAGGCGCTGACGGCCATCGGGTTGGGACTGCGCGGCGTCTCGAACACGCTGCGGGTGGATGTCGATAAATCGGCGGCCAATCTGCGCCAACTCGAAGGACTGGTGGCGCATTCGCTGAATGAGTTGCAGCGCCTGATCGCCGATTTGCGCCCGTCGCATCTAGACGATCTGGGCCTGCCGGCCGCGCTGCGCTGGTACGTCGGCGAGGTGCAGGCGCGTGTGCCGCTGCCGGTTCAAGTTGAAGTCAACGGCGAACAGCAACCGATCGCGGCGGTGATGAAGACCACGCTGTTCCGGGTGGCGCAGGAAGCGGTGACGAACGTGGTCAAACATGCGGGGGCCACAGCTGTCAAGATCACGCTGACCTACAACGCCGAGTGTGTGTGTCTGCGCGTGGAAGACAATGGCCGCGGTTTTGATGTTACGACGGCCCGGGTACAGCGGCCGGCGTGGGGATTGATGGGCATGGAAGAACGAGCGACGCTGCTGGGTGGAAAATTCTTGCTCAAGTCACAGCCCGGCCAGGGCACGTACGTTGAAGTCACGATTCCGTATCGAACTGTTTTGGAGGTTAGCGGTGACAACCCGACTGCTCTTAGTTGACGATCACGCTGTGGTCCGATCGGGCCTGCGCATGCTGTTAGAGAATCAGGCGGGTCTGGAGATTGTGGGCGAAGCCGGCACCGGTCATGAGGCGTTGGCGCTGGTTAAGGAACTTCAGCCCAACATCGTGCTGATGGACATCGGTCTGCCGGATATGTCGGGCATTGAAGTGACCCGCCAGATCAAACAACAGTGGCCGGCCGTGGCCATCGTGGCGCTGACGATTCACGAAGATGAAGAATACTTTTTCAAGATGCTGCAGGCCGGCGTCAGCGGCTATGTGCCCAAACGCGCTGCGCCGGAAGAGCTGCTGACTGCGTTGCAAACGGCCATCGACGGCGACGTGTATCTGTATCCTTCGCTGGCCAAACTCCTGGTCAAGGATTATCTGTCTGGCGAACGCGAAACCGCCGGTAAAGTGGACGGTCTGACTGAGCGCGAACAAGAGGTGCTGACTCAACTGGCGGCGGGGGCCAGCAATGACGAGATTGCCATTGCGCTGACCATCAGCAGCAAGACCGTCAACCGTCACCGCGAAAACATCATGCGCAAACTCAACCTGCATTCGCGGGCCGATCTGGTGAAGTACGCCATTCGCAAGGGCATCATTCAGGCGTAATCGCGATCGATTCAGCTATAAAAAAAGCCGCGCCGATCAATCCGATCGGCGCGGCGTGCGTCAGGGGACGCCCCCGGTTACACCAATTGTCCTTCACCAGCGCTGTTGGCCGCCCGACCATTGCGCCGGACCAGCAGCAGGATGCTCAGAATCAGGACTTGCCCCAGAATCATGCCGGCCACTTCCGGCCAGCGGGCCGAGCCTTCCACGGCCAGACCGCGCCAGTTGAGCAGACCATCGACCGCGCTGCCGATCTCGGGCAGA
>JAUQXD010001292.1 GCA_030834835.1 Thermoflexales bacterium
CGAGACCCGGCGACGACCCCGCCGGATTCTCGACAACGAGCAAGTCTTTGTATTTCGCATCCGTCAAGTCCTGGAGCGATTGCGGCAGCGCCAGATTCTTCTGCGCAAAGTATGTCTTATCGATATTCAAGCACACATCGCCAAAATCGATCGGGATCAGACGCCCGTCGGGATCGAGTTGGAACTCGGCGGATATCGAACTCAACGCGGCTGGTTTATACGAGTCGAGAATGTCGGCTTCCAGCGCGCGGCTCAGCAACGCATTATCCACGCCAAACAGCACGTCGGCTTCGGGATTGTCTTTGGTGAGGATCGCCCGATTCAACGCCTGACCGGCATCGCCCTGTTTGATGAATTGCACCTTGACGTTGTTGGCCGCTTCGAATTGTTGCAACACACTGTCACTCAGCGCAAACGACTCGTGCGTCAACACGGTCAACGTGCGCGTCTCGCCGGCCGGTGACGGTACAGTTGACTTGAGCGTCAACGTTGGCAGCGGAAACATGTCGGCCGGTTCAGTCGGCTGCGCGCTCAAAGGCGTCGCGACCGGCGGCGTTTGCGTGATCGGTTCAGGCGCGACGGCGGTTGGACTGCACGCTGCCAGCAGTAGCACTACTGCCAAAAGCCCCTTGATTTTAAGGTATTTCATGCGATTGCTCCTTTATGCCTGGCTGGCGTGAATGACCAACACCAGCCCGGCGGCCACCCGGAGGGTGACTTGAGATTGAATCAACACATTGCTGATACCCAACGATGCGCCAAATGGCAGCACGGCATCGGTCAACGGATACTCACAACCCTCGATGGTGACGCCATGCGCGTCATCCTTTAAGGCAATGAGCGACAGCGTGTCACCTACCCGACCGGTGATCTCGGCCCGATCGCGGATCACGCTGATCGAGAGGTGGTGATCGACGATGCGGGTTGATACCTGTTCAAGTGCGGGCAACGTGAGCAACATCAGATTCGCCAGCGATTGGTCCCAGCGTCCACCGAGCGCGCCCAGGATCGTGATCGCGGTCGCGCCGCGATCGAGTGCGAGACGGATTGCCAATTCGAGATCGGTGTAATCTTTGTGAGTGGGATACGTGATGAAGCGCGTGCCCGCGTGATTCAAGCGCTTGCGCGTGACATCATCCAGCGAATCCAGATCGCCCACCACAACATCCGGGATCACATCGATGGCAAGGGCGTGACGCGAGCCGCCATCCGCCGCGATGATCAGCTCGGCGGACGCGAGCCAGGGGGCCGCCGTGGCTCGATCGGGTGGGTTGCCGTTCGCAAAAATAATGGTGTGCATATCGACTCCGTAGACCTGACAGGTTGTCCGAACCTTCGGTTCGCCGGAAACCGGTCAGGTCTTGATCAAAAAGAAAAGCCACCCGGGTGGGGTGGCTGATTGATCATCATCTCCCTCCGCCGGCATTATCCGGATCAGGTTCATGGGTCGGCGACGGATTGATCGCCCTCTCAGCCCGCCTCCGCGAGCTCCCCAAATTCAATTGTATAGCGATTATACCACGTCAATTTAACCCTTGTCGAAGGGGTGTGAGCGTGTTACACTCTGATTCACCGGAGAGAGACATGGCGCAAGCGCTCTATCGCAAGTGGCGACCTCAAACATTCGACGAAGTCAGCGGGCAGGAGCACGTGCTGCAAACGCTGCGCAATGCGATTGCGAGTGGGCGCATCGCGCACGCGTATTTGTTCTCCGGTCCGCGCGGCACTGGTAAGACGACGATGGCGCGCTTGCTGGCAAAAGCCGTCAACTGCACCAACCCCGATTTATCCGCACGGCCCGATAATACCTGCGCGATTTGCACGGCCATCGCCGATGGGCGCATGCTCGATCTGGTCGAACTCGACGCAGCCTCCAATCGCGGCATCGACGAGATTCGCGATCTGCGCGACAAGATCAATTTTGCGCCGGGGCAGTCGCGTTACAAAGTCTACATTATCGACGAAGTTCACATGCTGACGGAACCGGCTTTCAACGCGCTGTTGAAGACATTGGAAGAGCCGCCCCCTCATGCCATTTTTGTGCTGGCGACGACTGATCCGCAGAAAGTCCCGGCTACAATTGTGTCACGCTGTCAGCCCTTCGGCTTTCGGCGATTGACGCTGGGCGAGATCAGTTCGCGCTTGCAGCACCTGGTCGATGAAGAAGGCTTGACGGCAGAAGCAGGTGCATTGACATTGATCGCGCGACAGGCCACTGGCTCGATGCGCGATGCAGTCAGCTTGCTCGATCAACTGGCGGCGGGCGGCGCAGACATTACGCTCGATCGTGCACAGACTGCACTGGGGGCGGGTTCGTTGCGCTGGGTCAGCGATGTGCTCGATGCACTGGGCCACGTTGATGCGGCGGGCGGCCTCAATGCGATTAATCACGCCATTGATAGCGGGGCGGATGCACGGCAATTTGCGCGGCAAATTGTGGAGCAGTTGCGGGCAGTGATGCTGATCAAATTGGGCGAAGGACGCTTGATCGATCTATCGAACGAGCAGCGATCACAATTTGAAGCGCAGGCAGCTCGCCTGGAACTCGATCGGCTCACGCGCGCGATCAAGTTATTCAATCAGGCCGCATCTGATCTGCGCGGCGGCTGGCAGCCGCAATTGCCGCTGGAATTAGCGCTGATCGAATCGTTGCAGCAACCGACGGTGGCGACTGTAGTCACAGCAGCGGTACCGGTCGTTCGTCACGCACCTCAACCGGCGGCGAAACCTCACCCGGTTGTCGAACAACACCAATCGAGTATGACTGCGCCCGTTCAGCCCGTGACGCAGGCGCCCGCCTTGCCCGCTGAATCCGTTCATACGGTAGGCGCGGCCTTTTCGTGAGTCGAAATACAGTCGCGATGGCCAGAGGTC
>JAUQXD010000137.1 GCA_030834835.1 Thermoflexales bacterium
CACCCGCATCGCTGCCTGGAAACTTGCCGCGCCTGTCACGTCCGCTTGCAACAAGCCGCCGCGTTGTATCGCGGCCCCTTGCTGGCCGGCCTGTCCCTCAAAGACAGCGATGCGTTTGAAGAATGGCTGCAGGTCAAACGGGAATATCTCGCGCAGCGCGCCCTCGCCCTCTTGAGCGCTCTGGCGGACTATCACGCCCGGCACGGCGAATACGCCCAGATGGAGGCGGCCGCGCGGCGGCAGATCGAAGTGGAGCCAATTTCTGAAGAGGCCCATCGGCGCGTGATGCGCGCGTGTGCGTGGAGCGGACGCCGCAACCTGGCGCTGATGCAATACGCGACCTGCCGCCGCTTGCTCAAAGACGAGTTGGGCGTGGAACCGGTCAGCGAGACGACCGCCTTGTATGACAGCCTGCGCGCGGGCAACGTGGCGCCCGCTCACCCGCCGGCTGCCACTCAGCTGCCCATGCCGCTCACCAGTTTCGTCGGGCGCGGCTCAGAGATGAGCCACGTGCAGCGTCTGTTAGCGACGACACGCTTGCTTACCCTGACCGGCGCCGGCGGTTGTGGCAAGACGCGGCTGGCGCTGCAAGTGGCCGTCGAATTAGCCGAAGAATTCCCGGACGGGGCCTGGTTCATCGAACTCGCGCCACACGCCGATCCCGCGCTGGTGCCAGCGCTCGTTGCCAACGCTCTGGGGGTGCGAGAACAAGCGGGGCGTACTCATCTCGAACTCGTAACCGACTATCTGCGCCATAAGCAGCTGCTCCTGGTGCTCGATAATTGCGAGCACCTGCTGGATGCCTGCGCGCGGTTGGCCGCTGCCGTTTTGCGCGCCGCGCCGCGAGTTCAATTGCTGGCCACCAGCCGCGCCCCGATCGGCCTCGCCGGCGAACAGGTTTTTGATGTGCTGCCGCTGCCAGTCCCCGATCTTCACACGCCCCTCAACCTCGAAGCACTGGCGCAAATCGAGTCAGTGCGCTTGTTCGCTGAACGGACAACCGCTGTCAATTCACAGTTTGAGTTAACCGCTGCGAATGCGCCGACGGTCGCGCGCATCTGTCGACAGCTGGAGGGTATTCCGCTCGCGCTGGAAATCGCGGCGGCGCGCACACGCGCCCTGCCTATCGAGGAAATGGTTCAGCGACTCGACGAGCGCTTCCGCCTATTGCCCGGTAGCAATCGTGCGGCTCCACCGCGTCAGCAAACTCTGCAAGCCACTATGGATTGGAGTTACAACCTGCTTGCTCCGCCGGAACGGCTGCTCCTCAATCGGCTGGCGGTATTCGCGGGTGGCTGGACGTTGGCCGCAGCCGAAGCGGTCTGCAGCGATGAACGGCTGCCCCCGGCTGAAATTCTCAACGGGCTAACTCAGCTGATCGATCAATCGCTCGTCATTTTGGAGAGAGCACACTATTCTGGCACGCCCCGGTATCGGATGCTGGAGACCATTCGCCAATATGCCCTGGAAAAGCTGACTGAAAGCCCTGACGCAGCGGCTACACGTCGGCAGCATTTGGCCTATTTCACGCAGCTGGCGGAGCAATCCGAGCCACGATTGCATGGCCCGGAGCAGGTCGAATGGCTCGAGCGGTTGGACGTTGAACACGATAATCTACGGGTAGCCTTAGAGTGGTCATTAGCCAGCAACGTCGTTGTTGGGATGCGGTTGGCGGTAGCAGTATCCTGGTGGTGGGTGATGCACGATTTCTGGTACGAAGGGCGTGAATGGCTGGTGAAACTGACAGCCTGTCCGGAGTCTCTGTCAAACGCCGCAATTCGGGCCAGGGCGCTCAACATCGCGGGCGAAATTGCCTGGTATGAACGCGACTATGAATCTGCTCAGGCATTTCATGCTGAGAGTCTGGCGCTTCACGAGGATCTAGGCCTGGCGGGTCGGTCAGGCCTTGCAGACTCGGCGTTTGGTTTGGGTCGAGTGGCCCGCAGGCAGGGGGACCTTGCAGCCGCCTGTTCGCGTTATTTGGAAGTGCTCGCAATCAGACGAGAACTGGCCGACAAACACGGCATCGCGAGCACATTGCTTAATTTAGGATCGGCGGTCCTTGACCAGGGCGATCTTAGCGCCGCGCAGTCCTATCTGAGCGAAAGTCTGGCACTCTGGCAAGAATTGGAGGATTTGACCGGGATCGCTCCAACGCTCAACTTTCTGGGAGTCGTGTGCCAGCAGCTTGGCGACAATGTAGCAGCAGCAAATCTCTATACAGAGAGCTGCGCGCTCTTCAAGAGACTTGGCGACAAATTTGGCATGAGCTACACCTTAAGCAATTTAGGAAACATTGATCTTCAGCGAGGCTACCTACAGCAGGCTGGCGCGCTGTTCAAGGAAAGCCTATCGCTGGCCTGGGCGTTAAAGATCAAGCAAGATATTGCCGCGCAGCTGGCGGGCCTGGCGATCGTCGCGGCCGAACTGCAGCAGGTCCAGCGCGCAACCCGGTTGATGAGCGCAACTTTGACTTTCATGGAATCGACGGGCGCCCAATTCCCGAGGTTTGATCGTCAGGCCTTTGAACGGCGACTGGACACAGCGCGGGTTCAACTCGGCGATGCAATGTTCAACACCGCCTGGGAAGCAGGTCGCCGGATGACCCTGGACGAGGTGATTGGCTATGCGCTGGAAACCGCCCACACATACGAGCTGGCTCACGCCAGTCAATTTCGGCAAGATGACTGAGCAGCCTACCCGGCGCTCACTCGCTCTGCAGGTGTATTGCCGGCTTCCAGACTCGCCGCCATGAACGCCCGATCGGCTGTACCGAACAACGCGGTAAAGTCTCGCTTGCTGTGCCAGAACTTGAGCAGGCCGCACCGGTTGATGGGCGACGCGTTGGCAGGTGTAGTTCGTCGGGACGCTGGAGCCTTCGCAGCGGCCTGGGAAGCTGGAAGCACGCTTAGTCTGGATCAAGCCATCGTACTGACGGAGAACCAATAGAAAATCTCATCTCCGCTGGACATCCACACCACCACACTCGCCGACGAGCTGACCGAGCCGCTCTTGCCGCGCCTGCACCGCTGGCACGCTTCTGCACCGAGCAAATCGTAATCCGGTAGCGGTCTACGTCGCGGCTGTGCTAGACTTTTGGCGATGCACGAGGCACGAAG
>JAUQXD010001293.1 GCA_030834835.1 Thermoflexales bacterium
TTTACGCACAGGACTGACTATGAGAGCGCCAATCGCCGATATTCGACCATGTGGTTGGCTACCTTGATCACAGGCGTCTTTCCACGAGGCGCGAACGTCCGACGAAGGACTGGCGAAAGCATGAACCCCGATTCATCCACAAACATAAGATATGCCCCTCGTTGCTCTGCATCCTTCAGAATCCTAGGCAAATCTTCCATTTTCCAGCGTTCGATCTCTGCATCGTCGCGCTCTCTGAGTTGTTGAATTGGATTTTGTACACTCCAGCCCAAATATTTCGCAATATGCACCATACATGGCTCCGGGAAAACTTGATCTTGAAATGTCGTCGAATGACCTCGGCGACTCGTTTAGAAGTCCATAGATCATTGTGCCAGCCATAAGCAGTTGCACCTTTGGATAACAATTCACGCAAGATTTCGAGCTGTTCATTTGACAATTTGCGGGGGCGGCCACCTCTGGATACGAAGTTGAGGCTCCCACCTTCGTGATGTATCTTATACCATTTGGAAATAGAGCTGGTAGATACGCCGAGAATTCGCGCGATTACGCCTATTGACTCCCCTGCCTCCATTAATTCGACGGCGCGACGACGTTGAAATTCTCGTGCAGTTTCTTTTTTGTACATAGTAGGAGAGGTTGTATAGTCCGTCCAACAGATCGTCGGCGGTATTCTTCCGCATCATACCCTCCATCGAGGCGTCATATGGAAGGTCAGTTTCGGGGCCGTCAGTATAGAAGCATTCCTGCCCTGCGTCAACGCGAAACAACGTGTGAGGGGCGATGGTTCTGCCCCTCACACGTTGTTTTATACTTGTTGCTCACCGCCTCACGATCGGTGCATACACCAGGTACACGCCCGGGCATTGCACCGAGCCGTAATTCGCTGCGCCCAATCCGCCCGTCTCTCGCGCGCGCAGCGTGTAGGCGTATGACTTCCCCAGCCCGTTTGGGCCGCGCGGCCCGCAGGCCACTTTGAAACCGCGGCCAAACAGATCGCCGGGGATGTACATGTACGTCTGAAAGAAGCCGCTGTGATAGGCCGCCAGGCGATTGTCGATGTTGACCGTCATACTGATGATGTACTGCGAGGTGCCGGCCGTCACATACAGATAGGTCCATTCGATGTAGCACGTGTTGCGGCTGCTGTCGGGTTGATAGCACGAAGCCGACGGGCTGTCGATGAACGAGATCGTGGGCTGATCGATCTCGGCCGCTGCCTGGACTTCGCGCCGATTGCCGTTCGCTTCTTCGGCGATCAGCGGGCCGATCAGTCCCGCGGCGCGCACGACCAGCGCGCTGACCAGCGCCGTCGCACCCAATACCAGCCCGATCAGGATAAGCCTGCCCACTTGAGTTGTACGCCAATTGGATTGCATGCCATCCCCCGCGCGCTAGGGCGTGAAGGGCGGGCAGTACACCGTCCCATAGTTCGCCGAGCCTAGATTGGCCGAGTCTCTCGCTCGAATGGTGTAGGCATACGCATTGCCCAATTGCGGATCGCCGCCTGCGCCCGAACTGCCGCACGCCACCTTGAAGCCCTGGCCCAACATGCTGTAGGGCACGTACATCGAGGTCTGGAAGAAGCCCTGCGTGTGCACCACCGGGCCGAAGTTGTTCAAAAAGGCCGTCATGGTGATCATGTAATTCGGGCTGGCATCGACCGACAGGTAGTACCACGAAATGTAGCACTCGTTCTTCGTGTGATCGGGCTGGTAGCAGGTGGCGCTGGGCGAATCGATGAAGCCGATATTCGGCTGATCGGGCACGTGGCCGTCCGGCTGGGCTGAGATTTCCCGAACCGTGTCACCCTGAACTTCCCGCTTGAGAATGTTGGGATCGGTGGCCTGCCCGACCGCCACTTCGATGGCGACAAAGGCCGCCGCCAATACGAACAGGGCCAAAACAATTGGCCAGATAGACTTGCGCATGTTGCCTCCCTTGGCTGCACGCAGTATGCTTTAGTTGTTACTCGTCACTCGTTACTCGTCACTTTCTTCCCCGTACCGTCATCTCCTCTACTGGCGCAAACTCTCCTTCACGCGCCACTTGAATGTTCACCGCGCACGCTTTGAACTCTGGAATCCTGGCCTGCGGATCGAGTGTATCGATCGTGAGCAGGTTGGCCGCCGCTTCCACAAAGTGCATCGGGATGAAGACTACGCCGGGACTGGTCTTCGTGGAGACGTTCACACGCAGCACGATCGAACCGCGCCGCGACGAGACGCGCACCATATCGCCGGTCTTCAGCGCCAACTGTGCCGCGTCGATCTCATGCACGTCGACGAAGGCTTGCGGGAACAGTGCATCCAGTTGCGAGTGGCGCGTCATCGTGCCGCCGTGCCAGTGTTCCAGCAAGCGACCCGTCGTCAGAATAAACGGATATTCGTCGTCGGTGGGTTCAGCCGCGGGCACATGCTCCAATGAAAAGAACCGCCCGCGCCCCGCTGGGAAACTCTCGGCGAACAGGAACGGTGTGCCGGGATGCGCTTCGTCGGGCACTGGATATTGCAGGCCGAGTTTCTGGATCCGATCGTAAGTGACGCCCTTGAACATCGTTACGACGTTCGCCATCTCGCGGAAGATTTCTTCCGGCTCTTCATAGTTCCAGCGTGCGGTATTGGGGCGGCCCAAACGTTTCTCAATGCGCAGGGCCAGATCGCAAATGATCTCGTAATCGGGCCGTGATTGTCCCCGTGGCGCAATCGCCTGTCGCACCCGTTGCACACGCCGATCGGTGTTGGTGAATGTGCCGTCTTTTTCGGCAAAGGGCGTGGCAGGTAGGAACACATCCGCGAAGGCGCACGACTCGTTAATGAAAATATCCTGCGCCACGATGAACTCCAACTGCGCCATGTGATGGCGCGTCACGTTGAGGTTCGGCTCGGTCATCATGGGGTTCTCGCCCATGATGTACAACGCGCGCACGCCGCCGGGCTTCGCGTTCGCCAGAATCTCGGTCGTGGTCAGGCCGCGCTTGCGGCTCAGCCCGCCCGGCTCGATGTGCCACGCCGCCTCCCATTTCAGCGCGTTTTCTTCGACATCCACCGGCATGTAGCCGGGATAGTGAAACGGCATCGCGCCCATGTCGGACGCGCCCTGCACATTGTTTTGTCCGCGCAACGGATTCAGTCCCGTGCCCAATCGCCCGATGTGGCCGGTGAGCAAAGCGAGATGAATCAGACCCAGCGCGCTGGCCGTGCCCGTGCTCAATTGCGAGATGCCCATGCCCCAGTAGATCGCGCCATTCTTCGCCGTGGCATACAACCGCGCCGCTTCGATGATGAGATTGCGATCGACGCCGGAGATCGATTCCGCATATTCAGGCGTGAACTTCTCCAAAGAGGCCACGAATTCATCATAGCCAGTCGTTCGCGCTTCTACAAAAGCCCGATTGACCAGCCCCTCTTTCACGATCACATGCGCCATCGCGCTGAAGACCACCACGTTGGTGCCCGGTTGCAGCGGCAGATATAACGTCGCCAGGTCGCACAACTCGATGCGGCGTGGATCGATCACGATCAACTTCGCGCCATGCTTTTGAATCGCTTCTTTCATGTGCAGCGCGATGATGGGATGATTTTCCGTCGTGTTGGAGCCGGTGACGATGAAGACATCGTTGTGGATCACTTCGGCGGCGGTGTTGCTCATGGCCGTGGTGCCCAGCGATTTGAGCAGCGCCACCACCGAGGCGGCATGGCACAGGCGCGTGCAGTGATCGACGTTGTTCGTGCGGAACAACGCGCGATACATCTTCTGCAAGAGATAGTTATCTTCGTTGGTGGCTTTCGCGCAGCAGTACACGGCCATCGCGTCCGACCCGTCGCGCCGATAGATGTCCACCAGCCGATCGGCGACGAGATCGAGCGCCTCGTCCCAGGTCGCCTCGCGCCATTCGTCGCGATCAAACGCCTGCGTGCGCGCCCCCGGTTTTTGAGGCGTTTTTCGGATCAGCGGCGTCGTCACACGTTTGGGGCTGTAGATGAAGTCATAACCGAAGCGGCCCTTGACGCACAAATTGCCGTGATTCACCGGACTATCAAATGGCGACGTGACTTTGTAAATGAAGCCGCCGTAGGCGGTATCATTCTTCAGGTGCAGTTCCAACGTGCAGCCCACGCCGCAGTAGGGGCAGGTGGTTGGCACGATCCTATCGGGTTGCAGCATATCTCCCCCTGTTCGTTAC
>JAUQXD010001294.1 GCA_030834835.1 Thermoflexales bacterium
ATCGCGGATGTACCACGTCTCGCCGCGATAGGTATCGTGGCTTTCGTTCGACGGGAAATCGTAGTTGTTGACGCCCAGCAAATACACGCGATCCCATTCCAGCCCTTTGGCTTTGTGCATCGTGGCGACCGTGACCTGGCCGGGCTTGGCCGAGTAACCCAGATCGTCTTCGCCGAAGCCGATGAACTTCTGCTGATTGTTAGCCACTCGATCGAGTTCGGCGGCGAGATCGGGCAAGCGGTAGTCGGGATGATCGTTACCGATCTGGCGCAGCACGACCGCCAGTTTATGCGCCAACGCCAGATCGCGCGCGGCCTGATCGAGATCATCGGACTGGTACAACTCCGGCGCGATCGTCAGGACGAGTTGATCGATCGGAAGTTGGCTGCCTGCTTCGAGCCAGTGCGTAATCGTGCGGCGGAAGTCGATCAGTTCCGATCGAACCGCCTGATCTTCACGGGCCGGTTTGTAGTCGGTCAGCCAATCGAGATCGGGACGCGGCCACAAATACGCTTCGACTTTATCGCAGCGGCGCAGGCCATTCGTCACGATCTTGTGAAGGGCAGAAAGCGCTTCGTCATCTTCGGTATCGGTGTGCGTGCGCAGCGTTTTGTAGGCTTGCGCCAACAGTGAGCCGGATAGTGGCGCAGCGAGATAACGCAAGATGCTGCCGAGGGCGCGCGCGGCGGCGCGTGTCTTTGAGGTGCTGCGCAGTAAATCGTCGTGCGGCAGTTGCGCGGCGTCCAATGCTTCGACGACCTTGAAGCCGCGTTGATTGTCGGGCACGAGGACCGCGCAGGTGCGATCGGGATGATCGGGCAGCCACCGCCCGATCGATTTCACCACCAGATCGAGTTCTTTTTCCGGCGATAAGGCTTTGTCATACAACGTCACGGTGTAGTCGGGCAGATCGATCGGGTTGGGGGGCAGTTCACCCTCTGGTACGATTTGAATTTGCTGATAACGAAAAGCATTGAGGCGAACGCGCGAGCTGGGATGATCGCGCGTGACCCAATCGACCAGTTGATTTGCCAACGCGATAATGCGCGGCGTCGAACGGCCCGATCGATCCATTTCGACCGGCACGACGCCGACTTCGTTCAAGAAGTTACGCAGAAAGTTGATGTTGGACGTGGTGAACGTGGTGTTGATGGATTGATTGGGATCGCCCACACGCACCCAGTTGCCGCGATCGGTGAGCAGGCGCAGAATTTTCTCCTGCAATTCGCTGGAGTCCTGCGCCTCGTCTTCGAGGATGTAGGGCCAGCGGGCGCGCAGCCGCGCGAGCAGTTGCGGATCGGTTTGCAGGCCCGTCAACGCGAGGCGAATGAGATCATCAAAGTCCAGGCCGCCGCGATAGCGCAAGCCGCGCTCGTATTGATCGTAGATGTCCACGCACATCGCGCCGATAGCCCACGGGCCACTGAAGGCGGGCAAGCCATCGCGGACAGCGGTGGGCGTGAGTTGCAGATCCTTTGCGCGGCGAATGAACGATCGGGCGAGGGTGGTGGCGAGTTCGGGCCACTTCTCACGCGCGACGTAACGGCGGCGATTTTCATCGAGCGTGGGATCGACGAAGTCGTTGAATAGATTAGGATTCGCTCTTAGCCAGTTGACGACCGTATCGTTGAGAATCTGGGTCGAAACGCGATCATCGAGAATCTCAAAGTCTTCGGGCAAGCCGAGCAGGGCAGGGCGCTCACGCAGGATGTCGTGGGCCAGGCCATGCAACGTGCGGACGCGATAACCGACTTCCGGCAGCAGTGTTTTCTCGCCGCGCTGCAAAAACTCTTTGATGCGACGCGCGAAATTATCGACGGCGCTGTTGGCGAAGGTGACGATGAGCACTTCTTCGTCGCCGTGAATCCGCTCCGCGACGAGGCGCGCGGCCAGATACGACAGGATGTGCGTCTTGCCGCTGCCCGGCACGGCGCTGACGCCCAGGTAGCCGCCCGTGTCGAGAAAATCAAGGATGGGTTGTTGATCGGTGCGCAGTGTGAAGGGCATTGGTGATCGGTCAATTGGTAACTGGTAAATTGGTCGATTAGTAATCGGTGAAAAGATTATACACGGATTTGCGCGGGGAGGCGGTGGTGATAGAATCAGATTTGATCCATAGCAGATTGACGTAGGAGATGAACGATGCCACCATCAAAGCGTAATTCAACTCGCAAAACATCGAGCACCATTCGCCGTATTGCCATCAATACGGGTGGCGGCGATGCGCCCGGCCTGAATGCCGTTATCCGCGCGGCAACGCTGTCCGCACTGAATCAAGGCTGGGAGGTCGTGGGCATTCGCGATGGCTATCACGGCCTGATGATGCCAGCGAATTATCCGGATGGCGGTCTGATTCAACTGACACGTGAGCGAGTGCGCGGCATCACGCACATGGGCGGCACGATTCTGGGGACGACCAATCGCGGCAACCCGCTGAAATTTCCGGTAATGGACAAGCGCGGCAACGTCAAAGAAGTTGATCGCTCGGAAGAATTGATTCGCCTGATTCGCCGCAACAGGATCGATGCGTTGATCTGTGTGGGCGGTGACGGCTCGCTGGCGATTGCGAATGTGCTGGCCCAAAAGGGTGTGCGCGTGATCGGCGTCCCGAAGACGATCGATAACGATCTCGATAAGACGGTGGCGACCTTCGGTTTTGATACGGCCGTGTCATTTGCGACGGAATGTCTCGATCGACTGCATTCCACGGCGGAAGCACACCAACGTATCATGGTCGTCGAGGTGATGGGGCGTTACGCGGGTTGGATTGCATTGAATTCAGGCACAGCCGGCTCGGCTGACGCAATCTTGATCCCGGAGATTCCGTACGATTTGACGCGCGTAGCCGCGCACATCAAGCAGCGCGCTAATCGCGGACGCAAGTTTTCCATCGTGGTCGTGGCCGAAGGTGCGAAGCCGCTCGGCGGTGAAACATCTGTCGTCGAGCGCGAGATTGGCCGCGCCGAGCGACTGGGCGGCATCGGCGAACGAGTGGCGCAAGAGGTGGAAGCACTGACGGGACAGGATTCGCGCGTGGTGGTGTTGGGCCATCTGTTGCGCGGCGGATCGCCCACCACGTTCGATCGGTTGTTGTCACTGCGCTTTGGCGCGGCGGCGGTGCGCGCGTTGGTCGAGGGACAATCGAACGTGATGGTGGCACTCGATCCGCCCGTAGTGCGTTACGTGCCGCTGGAACAGGCCACGCGCCGCATGAAGACCGTGCCGCTGGATTGCGACACAGTCCTCACAGCGCGCGAATTGGGGATTAGTTTCGGAGATTGAAGTGTGAAATGTGACGAGTAACGAGTGAACTACAGACTGTCGAACAATCGCGCGAAGCCATCGTAAGGAATCAGCGGCATTAGTTCAAACGTGATCAGGCCGTGCTCAACCAGCGGCAAGGTGTTGAGCGCGGCCTGCGCGTCTTCAAGCGTCGGGCATTCCAGCACCAGCACTGCCGTGTGCTGATCGGCGCGGAAGTACAGTTCGCGGATGACGCCTGCCTGATGCAGTTCCCATGCGCGAGCGGCCTCGGCCCTGAGATGCGGCTGGAAGTCGGCGTCAGTCAGGCCGGGTTGGTCGCGTTCGAGCGCAAGAATCTTCATACTGTATGCCAATCGTCCACGGCACTGGTGCCGCCGTCTTTGTTGTCGATCTCGATCTTCTGGAACGAAATCGAGACCTCTTCGAGTTCACGATCCTCGGGGTTGGCATACTGCTCAATCGAAACCACATTGGCATTTGTCAGTTTGACCGTGTGGTACACGACCTCTTTTCCTTGCGGCGACGTTTTGACGAATTCGATCAACACGGACTTCAACAGCTCATTCGTCACCAGCGCCTGAAACAACTGCGGCGTAGCTGCTCCCCAACGTTTGGTGATAGTGATCGGGCTGTGCTGTCGCCTGCCGGTCGCCTGACCCGAGCCGGCAGCACGCGGCGAGGTGACGGCGTATTCAAAAGCCAGTCCCGTGATCGCGTCTTTATGGGCCTTGCGTTTGCTGTCGCCCTTCAACTTGCCCTGCTGGCTGCCTTCGATGGTGACGTAGAATTCGTAAGCCATGGTGATGTATCTCCTTGCTGAGGTTTAGGCAAACAGCGGTTCCATGGATTGTTCTTTCAGCATTTCGTCCATCTCTTGATCGGTTGGTCGCGCGGTAAAGCGTTCAGCCGCGTCCAGAATTTTTGGCAGGATGTGAATATCGCCTGCGGTGTTGAGAAAGACGATCGGGTTGCCGAATACCCAGTGCACGGTCCGATCGAGCGCGCGTTGATCTTCGAGCGGGTCGTACCACGTCGTGCGGGTGTGCGGCCGATCGTGCCACGGCGCCCGCGTGATCGATTTGATGGCCTGCACGGCGACGTGGCGTTCAGCGCACACGGTCAACAGCGCGTTGACATCGGCGGCGTACTGTGGATTTTGCAGCATGATGTAACTGTAGGGCAAGAGCACCGAGTCAAAGTCGAAGCGGTCCAGCGCGCGGCGATGCAGGGCGGCGATCTCCAGTCCGTGCCCGGTAATGCCGATGAAGCGCGTCAGCCCTTGCGCCTTCGCCTCGATAAACGCCTCCAGCGCGCCGTCGGGGCCTAGCGCCGCCTCCCATTCCTTTGGATCGCCCACGTTGTGAATTTGAAAGAGATCGACGTGATCGGTGTGCAATCGATCGAGCGA